>CAZEQA010000007.1:0-18449 GCA_964514265.1 uncultured Planctomycetia bacterium
GCTTCGCTTAAGGACTCGATGGACGATTCTGAACGACCGAAGGAAGTGAAGAATCTCGCACAAACTAAAGGAGGAAGGAGGATGATAGAGTAGATTGATTTATGTCGCACTTTGTACTCCATAAATCAAGTGCTCGTTAAAAAAGATGGCTAAATGCGCAAAGATTATTGGGACAGGTTCATATTTACCAAAACGACAGGTTTCCAATGAACAAATTGAGAAGATGGTAAGCAACTTTGATTCCCAAAAAGCAGGGATGCCTTTTACGCAGTGGGTTGAGAAGGTAACCGGCATAAAGAACAGGTACTTTGTGCAAGACGAAAATACCGAAACTATGGCTGCCTGTGCCTCCTGCCAGGCATTGGAAGCAGCTAAGATGGAAGCAGCCCAGATAGATTTTATCATTGTTTCCTCCTTTACGCCCACAAGAGATATACCCAATTTAGCCTGTTCCCTTGGTCATTTGATTGGGGCCAAAAATGCCGGTGGGTTTCCTTTAAATACCGCTTGTGCAGGATTTGTCTATGGCCTTTCTATGGCCTACGCACTAATCAGGTCCGATATTTATAGAAATATCCTGGTGGCCTCATCCGAGACGCTTTCGCGAGTAACCGATTACGGCGACCCTACGACAGCAGTCCTTTTTGGTGACGGGGCCGGTGCAGCTATTTTGCAGGCCGCCGAAAAAGGAGGCATATCTAGCACGCCGTATTTGAGTTCTGAATTTACTGATCACTTTGAGCTAAAAAACTCAGATGCCTTAGGTCCTGAAACAATAATAGAAGTACAAGGGCAAAATTTTAAACCTCAGTGCGCAATCCATATGCCCGGCGGACCGCAAGTTTTAAGAAAGGCGATAAACGGAATGGCTGGGGCCTTGCTTAAGGCTTTAGAGAAGAGCCCCTATAACTTGGAAGATCTGGATGTAATTATTCCTCATCAGGCAAATCGGCGGATTACCGATGGTCTGATTGAAAAGTTGGGGGTTTCCAAGGATATGGTCTGCCGAGTTATTGATATAATTGGCAATACTTCCGGGGCTTCAGTAGCAATAAGCCTGGATATGGTTATACGGGGTAAGAGAGGCGCCGTGAAGATAAACCCTCACGATTTAGTGGCCTTAACAGCCATCGGCGGAGGATACAGTTCAGGAGCAATCATCTTTGAGTATTAAGCTATACCGATGCCTTGAGGAACTGTTCCCAATTAAAGCTAATGCGCCCTCAACAGCTTAAAGCAAAAAAGGAAATAAAGCCAAAAAAACGTGAAGACGTGAAGAAGATATTAATCATATTTATTTTATCGTTGTTTTTCTCCGGTTGCACAAAACCGGCTTTAGTTAGAAAAACTCGTACTTCATTAGGCACTATTACGGAGATTACAGTTGCGGATAAAGATAAATCGCGCAATGTTATTGACAATGCAATAAAGTTGGCCTTTAAAGAATTAGGAAGGGCAGAGGCATTACTCAGCAAGTTTAATTCTAAGAGCGATATCAGTAGAATTAATAGCGAAGGTTTTATTCGGCCGATAAAGGTAAGCCCGGAAACAATCAATTTGCTTAAAAAATCAATTGAATTTTCCCGGCTTACCAATGGGGCCTTTGATATTACAGTGAGCCCCTTGATGGACGTTTGGGGCTTTGGGAGGAAAGACAATAAGACGACACCTTCGCCCGAACAGCTAAAACAGGCCCTGGATAGAATAGGTTACAAAAATATTGATATTGTTGGCGAAGAACAATCTGTTTTTCTTGCTCATCCGGAAATGAGTTTGGATTTAGGCGGAATTGCCAAAGGCTATGCCGTGGATAAGGCGATAGTAGTGTTGAGGAAAGAAGGCATCGAAGCAGCATTGCTAAATGCCGGAGGAGACATCTATTGTTTAGGCGGGCGAGATAAAAATAAAAAATGGCGGGTTGCCTTGCAGCATCCCCGAAAGAAAAATAGTATTTTAACCGTCTTAGAGTTAGAAGATATGGCTTGTGCTACATCCGGTGATTATCAAAAATATATTCAAATCGATGGCCGGCGCTACAGTCATATCATTAATCCTAAATCGGGTTATCCTTGCACTGACGTGCCCGCAAGCGTAACGGTCTTGGCCGAGGATTGCGCAAGCGCCGATGCCTTAGCTACTTCCATATTTGTTTTAGGTCCGAAGAAGGGGATAGACTTGATTAATCGCTTAGAGAATACGGAGGCCATTGTGGTCAGTCTTCAAGAAGAGAAGCTTGACATTTTGCTTTCCCGCGGACTTAAGGGTAAGCTAAAATTTAATGAATAAAATAATCTTTAGATGAATACATTCGGGGGGGGATAAGATGATTGAAGAGAGCAAAATTACCCGGGCTATTGTTAAAGGTGCTATCGACGATTTTCTAGATAATTTGGAAATCGATGTAGGTATTGCCGGGGCCGGGCCGGCGGGCTTAACGTGTGCCTATTATTTAGCCAAGGCCGGGGCCAAGGTAGTCATTTTTGAACGCCGCCTAAATTATGGCGGAGGTATGCCCGGCGGAGGGATGCTTTTTCCTAAAGTAGTTGTGCAAGAAAAGGCCTCACCCATTATTAAAGAGATGGGAGTAAACACAAAGAAATTCAGCCCGGGCTTATATACTGCCGACTCAGTAGAGATGGTTACAAAGTTAGGATTTTGCGCCTTAGGTGCAGGAGTAAAAATATATCCAGCAATTCTTGTGGAAGATGTGCTCATTCGTAAAAATGACAGAGTTTGCGGATTAGTTTTGAATTGGACGACCGTAAAGATGGCCGGCTTACACGTAGACCCCTTAGCGATTAAAACCAGATTTGTAGTTGATGCGACCGGACACGATGCCGAAGTGGCCCGGATAATAGAGCGCAAGATCCCCGGCGCTAAGTTCAACACGCCCAGCGGCAGGGTAATGGGCGAGAAATCAATGTGGGCAGAAGAAGGAGAAAGACTGATTGTGGATTATACCGATGAGGCCTACCCTGGTTTATATCTTGCCGGAATGAGTGTTTGTGCTGTATATGGTCTGCCACGTATGGGCGCTATTTTTGGCGGAATGTTACTCTCTGGGAAAAAGGCAGCCCAATTAATCTTACGCAGGTTAAGAAAAAAATAGAACTATTAAAGCGATAAATTCGAAATCCGAAGCACGAAATCCGAAACAAATTCGAAATCAAAATGTTCAAATTTCCAAAACCACTTTCTGTTTCGGTCATTCGGGCTTTGGTCATTTGATATTGTTTCGAATTTCGATATTCGAATTTCGGATTTAACTTTGATTTAGAACTATAAGTTATGGCGGCGTAGCTCAGCCTGGTAGAGCAAGCGGCTCATACCCGCTATGTCGTTGGTTCGAATCCAACCGCCGTCATTCTAGAAGTGAGCGGTTGGTCTTTGAAGCCCACCAGTAGTCCACACGGTAAAGGGCGGAAAAGACCTCAACCGCCGTCACCAAGATTGGTTGCTAAAACTTTGGCCTTAGGGGCAGGTTCCATCCCAATTATTAACCCTTCCTTAAAAAGGAAGGAGGAAGGTCTATCCTTTAGGATTAGCAACAGTTGAGGAACCTCACCCAAAGAAGCAGCGAGCGCGTAGCCATAAGCTTAACGCCAAAAGGGAAAAAGCGATGGGTAAAAAACTCAGCTTGTTTTATCGTCTAGCAATTTGGATGATTGCCATATGTCTTTCATCCCATATTTTGGTGAAAACGATTATCTGGTCTTCTGCGTCTGTAACAAACTTGCCTTACAATAAAACTCCATCTCTTATCGCTGCTTTTGAAAGTACTCCCTGGGTAAGGTATAAATATGCAACAAAACAAAAAGAAAAGTTTTTTAAGGCAACTGATTATTTGCTTCCACCCGCATTCAGTATGTTATTCATACTTATAGCTGTCAAATTAGTTAAAACGCCGAATGTCTTTGAAGAAAAGGATTAAGTGGAGGGAAAAATGGTAAAGATATCTATAGGACGCCTCAGCGCTATATTGTTTTTCTTGGCACTTTTCGTTGGGGCTGTATTTTGTTTGCAGAAACTAGAAGAAGACATATCTGCGGGAAAATATTTTAGCCATCCAGAGGAACTTCGCTATGAAATAATCTCTTTAACCTCATATGTCCTGATTATTCTTTTTGTTTTACGTTACGGGTATTATTTAGCTGTAAATAGAGTAAACTGGGGAATTGTTAAAGACGATTTTGCCTATTTGCTCAATAAGAGGTACTTTAGCAAAATACAGTGGGCGTTGAATGTGTTGTTATTCTGGCTGGCCTTAATCGGTTTTATTTATTCCCTGGCTATCTCGGCAATGAAAGGAAATCTATAACAAGCTCAAGCAAAAATGATCTTAACAAAAGCAGAAGAAACTATTCAAAAATTCGATATGCTCAAGATGAACGATAGGGTAATCGTGGCAGTTTCCGGCGGACCTGACTCTGTGGCCTTAAGTTTCATTTTAAATAGATTAAAGAAGAAATGGCGCCTTTGGTTACATCTGGCGCATTTGAATCATATGATTAGAAAGGACGAGGCAGATACGGATACTCTATTTGTGCAAAAGCTGGCGAAACGGCTCAGGCTCCCTGTAACTTGCGAGCGTAAAAGAGTGGAAGATTTTGCCAAAAGGGCAAGATTATCTGTTGAAGAAGCAGCGCGCAAACTCAGATACGACTTTTTCCTTAAACTGGCTAAGCAGGAAGGCGCCTCTAAAATTGCTTTAGGACATAATCAGGATGACCAGGCCGAGACTGTGTTGATGCGTTTTTTGCGTGGCAGCGGGCTCTCTGGCCTGCGAGGTATGCCTGCCAAAAGAGAGTCGGGTGGGCGTTTGATTATCCGTCCGCTAATTGAGGTAGGCCGAAGAGAAATTCTGCATTTTCTTTCAGCCAAGAATGTCCCCTTTCGCACCGATTCTTCAAATCTAAAAAATCTATATTTTCGCAACAGAATTCGCAATGAACTTCTACCTTCCCTGGAGAAAAGCTTTAATCCCAATATAAAGGAACTGTTGGTAAACTTTGCCGAAAATGTATCTTGCGACTTTGATTTTTTGGAACAGGCCGGGCTTAACAGCTTTAAGTCCTTGCGCACAAACTCTACTGATACAAAAGTTGAAGTTAAACTTAAAAAGTTTTTTACCTTACATAAGGCATTGCAAAAATTGGTTGCCCGTGCAGCAATAAAAGAGCTCAAAGGCAATCTGCGCAGGATTGATTATCGTCACTGGAAAGAGTTGGAGGACTTAGTGGGGCAAAGGCCGCAAGACTCAATTGTAGATTTGCCCGGAGGCATCTCTGTGGTTAAAAAAGGCGAAAATTTAGTATTTTATAAAAGAAATGACAAATAAGGCTTGCCAGCATGGTAAATATTTGTTAAAATGAAGGTTCAAAAATGAGGAGAATAAATGGAAGGTCAAAAAGGAATACATAGGCCATCGAATATGAAGGGTAAAACGCCCCAACCTAAAAGTAAGGCCTTAAGGTCTTTGATGTTATGGCTTTTGATAATTATGGGCCTGATATACCTATATAGAATGGGTTCAATGACTATTGAGGGGTCGCCGCGTAAATTTAGTTATAGTGAATTTTATCAGATGGCCAGCCGGAATAAAGAGACCGGCCAAATTCAGTCGGCGCTTAAGTCCGAAGGTATAATTGAAGGAGCGCTAAGCAGCGGCAGGAGATATACCGTCAATGTGCCTCAGGAAGACGAGGCCTTGATTTCAGTCTTACGGGAAAATGTGCAGGACTTCTACATTAAATCTACGCGCTGGTGGGCAGGGCTCATCTATTCACTCGGGCCCATGCTTTTATTCATTTTCTTTTTATGGTTCTTTTTTTATCGTGGTGCAGCTCAAGGCGGTGGGAGGATATTGGCCTTTGGGAAAAGCCGGGCTAAAGAGTTGCCCAAGGGTGAGATGAAGACTACATTTAAAGATGTAGCCGGCGTTGATGAAGCCAAGGAAGAATTGCAAGAGGTAATCGAGTTCCTCAAAGACCCAAAGAGATTTCAGCGCCTGGGAGGCAAGATTCCTAAAGGGGTGCTTCTTCTCGGCCCCCCGGGCTGCGGCAAAACTTTATTGGCCAAGGCCGTCGCCGGGGAGGCCAATGTACCTTTCTTTAGCATTAGCGGTTCGGATTTTGTAGAGATGTTTGTCGGTGTAGGCGCTTCACGAGTTCGGGATTTATTTGAGCAGGCTAAAAAGTCAGCGCGGCTTGCAGGAAAAGGTTGTATTATATTTATGGATGAAATAGATGCCGTGGGCCGACAGAGGTTTGCCGGTATCGGCGGAGGCCATGATGAGAGAGAGCAGACCTTAAATGCCCTTTTAGTAGAGATGGATGGTTTTGATACTCAAGAGGGTATTATTCTCGTCGCGGCTACGAATCGGCCGGATGTCCTTGACCCTGCGCTTCTTCGTCCAGGAAGATTTGACCGCCGGATAGTTGTTGACCGGCCGGATTTGATAGGAAGAGAGGAGATACTTAAAGTTCACATCAGAAAACTTAAATTAGCTCAAAATGTGAATTTAAAGGCCGTTGCCCGCCAGACTGCTGGTTTTTCTGGTGCTGACCTGGCCAATCTTGCCAATGAAGCCGCACTCTTAGCTGCGCGTGACAATAAGGATGCTGTAGGAATGAAGCAACTGGAGGCCTCTATTGAACGAGTGATTGCCGGGCCGGAGAGAAAGTCAAAAGTAATCAATAAGCGTGAGAAGACATTGACCGCTTACCATGAAGCCGGCCATGCGCTTTTGGCCCTACTTTTGCCTGAAGCCGATCCCTTGCATAAAGTCTCTATCTTGCCGCGGGGTATGGCCCTGGGATATACTATGGCCCCACCCATAGAAGACAGGCATATCTATACGAAGCAGAAACTATTGGCGGAGGTTACTATGACCCTGGGCGGGCGTGCTAGCGAAGAACTTATGTTGCAGGAGATTACAACCGGTGCCCAGAATGACCTGGAGGTGGCTACAGATTTGGCGCGAAGAATGGTTTGTGAGTTTGGGATGAGCCCCAGATTAGGCCAGCGTACTTTTGGTAAAAGAGAAAGGCAGATATTTCTTGGCCGGGATATACTCGAGCATAAAAATTACAGCGACCAGACAGCCCTGCTTATTGATCAGGAAGTGCACAAGATAGTAGATTCCTGCTATAAACATGCTAAACAGCAGTTAAATGAACACAAACAAGAGTTAAAAAAATTAGCCGATGCGCTTTTAGAAAAAGAGGTTTTAGGCGTAGAGCAAGTAAAAGAGATTACTGGACTAGAGAAATTACATCAAGAATGAAAAGAAAAGAATGTGAATTTGTCTGCGGCCGCTACAGCTTAAGATTAGGCAAGACCACCAAGGTAATGGGCATCTTAAATGTGACAGACGATTCATTCAGCAAAGACGGAATTTATAAAGACCCGGAGAAAGCAAAAGATTTGGCTTTAGAAATGGCCGAAGAGGGGGCAGATATTATTGATATCGGAGGAGAATCTACGCGACCGGAGGCTCAACCAATTTCTGCGGCGGAGGAGAAGAAAAGGGTTCTGCCTGTAATTAGAAGGGTAGCCAAAGAGATTAAAGTCCCTATTTCCGTAGATACAACCAAGTCGGAAGTAGCTCAGGCAGCTTTAGAAGAGGGGGTGAGCATTGTCAATGATATCAGCGGCTTAAAATTTGATTCTCAGATGGCTTCGGTCATAGCGAGTTTCGGGGCGGGATGTGTTTTGATGCATATCAAAGGCACACCCCAAACTATGCAAAAGAACCCCACTTACGCATCCTTAATTGAAGAAATAATTGATAGCTTAAAAGAAAGTGTGTCTTCCGCCACGTTAGCAGGTATTGATAAGGAAAGGATGGTCATTGACCCCGGTATTGGTTTTGGGAAAACAACAGTGCATAATCTACAGATAATCAAGAGGTTAAAAGACTTTGCTTCTTTAGGTTTACCTATTATGATTGGCACTTCACGTAAGTCGCTTATTGGCAACGTGTTAAACTTACCTGTCCAGAGACGCCTTTTGGGTACCGCCGCCACAGTGGCGGTGAGCATTTACAATGGCGTACACATTGTGCGAGTGCATGATGTAAAAGAGATGGCCCAGGTAGTTAGAATGATTGATGCTATTTTAAATTCATAAAGATAGATGCTCGATACTTGATGCTCGATACTCGTAAAATCGAAAATGGAGGATTTCGATGCAATTGTTTTTCTTAATTTGGCGACCAGTACTAGAGATAGTTGTTCTCTGGTATGTCTTTTACCACCTTTTAGTCTTTCTCAAAGGCACTCCGGCAGTTCAGGTACTTAGGGGCTTAATTCTACTGATAGTTTTATTTTCTATTTCTCTATTTATTGCGCAAAAATTGAGTTTAACTATAATCACCTGGATATTGCCGAGACTCTTTACTATCTTTTTGATAAGTTTCTTAATAATTTTTCAACCGGAACTACGGCGAGGCCTGGCCCAGTTAGGGCAAGGCCCCATTTTAAGCCTTTTCTTTAGAGAAGAAAGAATTGTCGAAGAGATAGCTGAGGCGGTTTTTGCGCTGGCCAAAAAGAAGATAGGGGCAATAATTGCCTTAGAAAGGGATATAGGGCTTAAGCCCTATATCGAGAGCGGAGTCTTTTTAGATAGCAGAGTCAGCAGCGAATTGATTAATACTATTTTTATGCCCTACACCCCTCTGCATGACGGGGGGATTGTTATTCAAAGCGGAAGAATTGTCGCTGCCGGATGCCTTTTTCCCTTAACCCAGAATCCCAAGATTAGCAAGACCCTGGGAACGCGTCATCGGGCGGCAGTGGGCTTAACAGATGAAACAGACGCTTTGGTAATCGTGGTCTCCGAAGAAACAGGCCTGGTTTCTTTGGCCAGAGAAGGAAAGTTGATTCGCAACATTGACAGAGAATCCTTAAATAAGCTTCTTGACAATATTTTTGGCCAGCCCAAGAGACAAAGGTCCAGATTTAGAAACATCTTTTTATTAAAGAGGTAAAATGTACAAGTGGCTGATTAATAACTTTTGGTTAAAGCTAATTTCTCTTATTTTGGCAATCGTTACCTGGTTTTATATTTCCGGAGAGCTGAATAAGAGACAAGATAGCTTCTATCGTCATCAGGCTCCAGTAATGTCCAAGCCTTAAGCCTCTTTACCGGCCGAAGCAATCTAAATGCTGTGGGAGAAAATAGATGAAGCTGGGTGTGAACATTGACCATGTAGCTACTCTTCGGCAGGCAAGAGGCGGAGATACGCCTGATCCTATTGTTGCTGCCCAAAGCTGCATTCGGCTTGGTTGTGACAGTATTGTCTGCCATTTGCGTGAAGATAGGCGCCACATTAATGATGAGGACTTGAGGAACCTGCGTAAGTCCGTGAAGAGCAAACTGAATTTGGAGATGTCTTGCGCGCAAGATATAGTGAATATAGCCTTAAAAGTTCTACCCGACCAGGCTACACTGGTGCCGGAGCGCAGAGAAGAGATTACCACTGAAGGCGGTTTAGACGTCATTGCTAATCAAAAGACAGTAAAACAAGTAGTTGAAAGATTGGGCTCGGCTGGTATTGCCGTAAGTCTTTTTATCGATCCCGAGCAACCACAGATAGAAGCGGCCAAACGCACCGGCGTTGAGTGTATTGAGTTACATACGGGCAGATACGCCAATGCCTCTAATGAATCAGAAGTCAAATTCCAACTGCAAAATTTAAAGACAAGCACAAGATTTGCGCGAAGCCTCACCCTGAATGTCTTTGCCGGTCACGGCTTGAATTATGAGAATGTAACGAAGATTGTAGAAATTGACGAGATTGAAGAATTGAATATTGGGCACTCGATAATTTCTCGAGCGGTCTTTATCGGCTTAGAAAATGCAGTGCAAGAGATGCTCGCTCTGCTTGGGAGATAAAGGTGGTAGTTGGCAGCGGCATAGACATAATTGAAGTAGAAAGAGTTCAGGCCTTAAGGGATAAGTGGCAGAATAGGTTCTTGAACAAAGTTTTTACTGAGAAAGAGTTAGCTTATGCCAATGGCAAAAAAGCAGCAGCTGAACATTTGGCTGCGCGCATTGCCATCAAAGAGGCCCTGATTAAGGCCTTTAGCGACAACGGCAAGAAGTATTTAGGCGATTGGAAAGATATTGAGGTCTCTAATGACAAGAGCGGCCGGCCCTATGTAAATCTCTATGGTAATTTTAAACAGGTTAAAGATAGACGCAGACTTAAGCAAATAATTATTACTGCCTCGCATACCCATAAATATGCGGTGGCCTCGGTGATTTTGACAAAATGAGAAAATTAGAGTCACATAAAGGCGACTATGGCTATGTCTTTGTTTTGGCAGGTTCAGTTGGTTTGACCGGTGCGGCCTATTTATCCAGCCAGGGCGCTCTTTTATCAGGCAGCGGATTGGTAACTTTAGGGATTCCCGAGAGTTTAAATCCAATAATGGAAGTTAAGCTTACGGAAGTTATGACTAAGCCGCTTGCGGAAACTAAAACGTTTTCCCTAAGCTTAAAGGCTCTTTCACAAATCAAGAAGATCTTGCCTGAGATTGATGCCTTAGCCATTGGGCCGGGCCTTTCGAGAAATTACGAGACTCGAGGGTTAGTGCATAAATTATTATCATCCGTGCGTAAACCCACGGTTTTAGATGCCGACGGCATTAATGCCCTCGTTGGGAAGCTAAATGTTCTTAATAATCTTAAAAGCGAGCTTGTCCTCACGCCTCATCCAGGAGAGATGGCCAGACTGTTGGGCCTGAAGATTGCTGAAATTCAAAATAATCGCAGCCAAATAGCAAAAAGATTTGCCAAAAAATATAGAGTGGCGGTAGTATTGAAAGGACATCGCACTGTGGTAGCCGGTAAGGACGGACAGATTTATATTAATAAAACAGGAAATCCGGGGATGGCCAGCGGAGGCTGCGGCGATGTCTTAACCGGGATAATTGTTTCTTTTTTAGGGCAGGGTATGCGCCCTTTTAAAGCCGCAAGATTGGCAGTTTATGTGCATGGCCTGGCGGGTGATATTGCGCTGAAGGAAAAAGGGGAGATTAGTTTAATTGCTACTGATATATTAGATAAGTTACCGCAGGCTCTTAAGGAAGGTTATTTAAAATATGCCGATGTGGCTCAATGGTAGAGCAAGGGTTTTGTAAACCTTAGGTTGGGGGTTCGATTCCCTCCATCGGCTTCATTTTTCTATAAAAATAGACTTTCAGAAAAATGATCCTAAGGCCACCATTGGTGACCGAAGGACCTAACATATCCGGGGAGATAGCAAAAGTTAAGGAGGGTGAATATGCCGTATGACAGCAAAATGGATGAGTGTTTGTTTTCAAAGTCTTGCGAAACCGAGACAGAACGATTGACCGTAAGTGTCTATTCTTACAATAAAGGGGCTAAGAAGCTGCAAATCAGTAGAGAGAATAGAGGCCCTCAGGGCGATTTTAGGTTTGCTAAATTGGGAAGAATGACCAAGAAAGAGACGGAATCAATGCTTCCTTTCTTACAGGAAGCATTGAATCATATGGATTAGGCTAGCGCAGAGAGGCGAGGAATATGGATAATATCTTGCTAACTCCAGAAGGATATGAGAAGCTAAGGAAAGAACTGGAGTTCTTAAAGAAAGTCCGCCGTAGAGAATTGTCTGAGGAGATAGGCAGGGCTCGGGCACAGGGAGACATTAGTGAAAATGCTGAATATGACGCTGCTAAAGAGGCCCAAGGCCTAAATGAGAAAAGGATTATAGCATTAGAAGACAAGTTCGCCCGCGCACAAATTATGGATAATAGCAATATTGCCAAAGACGAGATACGAATAGGTGCTACGGTCAAATTAAAAGATTTGGTCTCAGGCAAAGAGATTCAATATACTTTACTATCTGAGTTAGAAGCCGATATATCACAGGGAATAATTTCGGTAACTTCTCCTGTCGGAAAAGCCCTGTTAGGTCATAAAGAAAAGGAAGTAGTCAAGATTAAAATTCCGGCAGGGACCTCAAGATATAAGATATTAAAAATTTCAAGATAGCCGGCTGCGGGTATTGTAGAAGCGAAAGTTAAGGGGAGATAGCAAAGCGGCCAAATGCAACAGACTGTAAATCTGTCGACTTACGTCTTCGGAGGTTCGAATCCTCCTCTCCCCAGTTTCCTTCTACTCGTTAAGAAACTGGTCCTGAGCGTAGCGAAGGACCTTACCAGATTATTTTGCTACTTTAGGTGGATATATTAGGATTCGAAGGGAGCGAGCGCCGACCGAAAGGGAGGAGAAGCCGAGCACCATGATAATGGTGCGAGGCGACAGCGAGCGGGCGGCTACCTCGAGCCGACGATAGGAGGCGAGAGGAGCCGAATCCTCCTCTCCCCACCATCTTATAATCTACCGCTACGCGGGTGTAGTTCAGTGGTAGAACGGTAGCCTTCCAAGCTACATACGGGAGTTCGATTCTCCTCACCCGCTCCACCTTATATCCACGTTTGAAGTGGAGCGACCCTGAGCGAAGCGAAGGGCCTTGCTTTAATTTTTCTGTCATCTTTCAGCACATTCCCGCAAGTCCAACAAACCACAAAAAAATATAAAAAAACCCTTGACAAGACTTTTATCCTGTGTTATATTCTTTCCCTATCTAAACTTCCCAAAGCATAATTTAATTGCCCTCCCTTTTCAAATATTGGCGGATGAGCTCGTCGACAAAATGCCTTTTGGTATATCGGCCGCCAAAATCTTGTAAAGTGAGATTACCTATTTTAGGAGGTGGTTTGTATGGGCAGAATTATGACTGTGAATGAAGTGGCAAAATACTTAAATATGGTTCCAGATACCATTTACAGGAAAGCGAGAACAGGTAAAATCCCGGCAGTAAAGATGGGTAAATGCTGGAGATTTCCCAAGGATACTCTTGATAAATGGTTAAATGACCGGGCGCTAGAACTTAATGGTAGCGGCAAGGCCACAAGGGATACTTCATGATAACGTTGATGAAACTTACAAAATTCGCCCTTGTAGCTCAGTTGGTAGAGCACGTCCTTGGTAAGGACGAGGTCACCGGTTCAATCCCGGTCGAGGGCTTCAATCATGCATGCCAAAATAAAAGGAGGCAAAAATGGCTAAAGAGGTCTTTCAGCGTACCAAGCCCCACATAAATATTGGTACTATTGGCCATGTGGACCATGGCAAGACTACTCTGACTTCGGCAATAACCATGTATCTCAGCAAAAAGGGCTTGGCCAGTGTCCGCAGTTACGACTCTATTGATAATGCCCCCGAGGAGAAGGAACGTGGCCTGACTATTGCCATTAGCCACGTAGAATACCAGACAGATAACCGCCACTATGCCCATATTGATTGCCCCGGGCATGCCGACTATATCAAAAATATGATTACCGGCGCTGCCCAGATGGACGGGGCAATATTGGTAGTCTCTGCCAGTGACGGCCCGATGCCTCAGACCAGGGAACATATCCTTCTAGCCCGCCAGGTTAACGTCCCCTCGATAGTAGTATTCTTAAACAAATGTGATATGGTAGATGACAAAGAACTCCTGGAATTGGTGGAGCTTGAGGTAAGAGAACTGCTTTCCAAATATAAATTCCCCGGGGATAAGACCCCGATTGTCAAAGGAAGTGCCCTTCAGGCAATGGAGTGCGGTTGCGCAAAAGACGACTGCCCCAAATGTAAACCCATCGCAGAGCTCCTTAAGGCCGTAGATGAGTTTATCCCCACTCCCAAAAGAGAAACCGATAAACCCTTCTTGATGGCTATAGAAGACGTCTTCTCTATCACCGGCCGTGGCACTGTAGGCACCGGAAGGGTTGAACGCGGCAGGGTCAAAGTCGGTGAAGAGGTAGAGATTGTCGGAATGAACCCAAAATCCAGCAAGACCGTAGTTACCGGCGTAGAGATGTTCAGGAAGATACTAGAAGAAGGCGAGGCAGGCGACAATGTCGGGTTGCTCTTAAGAGGCGTAGAAAAAGAACAGCTCCAGCGCGGCCAAGTCTTGGCTAAACCCGGCTCGATTACCCCGCATACCAAGTTTAAAGCCGAGGTCTACGTCTTAACCAAAGAGGAGGGAGGCAGGCACACCCCCTTCTTTAAAGGATACCGGCCACAGTTTTATTTTCGGACCACCGATGTTACCGGTGTAGGTACTCTTCCCTCCGGCGTAGAGATGGTTATGCCCGGGGATAATGTAACCTTAGAGGTAGAGTTGATTACCCCTATTGCTATGGAGAAAAACCTGCGCTTTGCCATCCGCGAAGGCGGACATACCGTAGGGGCAGGGGTAATTAGTGAGATAATAGCCTAATGTTTGCTCGGTGTTTTGCTTCGCTCGCTGCATGATGCTCGCTTCGCAAAATACCTCGCAAAATCATAATCATAAGTAGGAAAAGATGGTTAGAAAGAAAAAGCGGAAAAAAGAGAAAGAACAGAAGGCGCCGGCACAGAAGATCAGGATTAAGTTAAAGGCCTACGACCATAGAGTCCTGGATCAATCTGTTGAGGAGATTGTCGGCACGGCCAAGCGTACAGGGGCTCGTGTTTGCGGCCCTATCCCTTTACCTACAAAGAGGGAAGTGTTTACTGTTTTGCGCTCACCCGTAATTGATAAGAAGTCCAGGGAGCAATTTCAAATTAAGACCCACAAAAGGTTATTAGATATTATTGAGCCAACGGCTAAAACTATTGATGCCCTGCGCAAACTGGATTTGCCTTCGGGTGTAGCCGTAGAGATTAAATAAAATGACGGGAATCCTGGGTAAAAGAATAGGAATGACGCAGGTCTTTGGCGAAGACGGCCGGATTATACCTGTAACTGTTATTGCAAGCGGGCCTTGCTCTGTATTACAAATAAAGACTAAGGAGTCAGACGGTTATAACGCTATTCAAGTTGGCTTTGAAGAGATAAAAGATTCAAAGATAAATAGGCCTCTGCGGCAACGGTTCAAGAAGATTAAGGTTACCCCTAAAAGGTTTATTAAAGAGATTCGTGTAGAAGACCCCAAAGGCTATCGGATTGGTCAAAATATTAATTTAGCCGATTTTGCCCCCGGAGACTTTGTCGATATAACAGGTACTTCAAAAGGCCGCGGTTTTCAAGGCGGCATAAAAAGATGGCACTGGAGCGGCGGACCCAAAAGTCACGGTTCAATGTCTCATCGCTCACCAGGTTCCATTGGAGCAAGTTCCTTTCCTTCGCGCGTACACAAAGGTCATCATTTGCCCGGCCATATGGGTAACCAAAGAGTAAGCGTGCAGAGTTTAGAGGTAATCAAGGCGGATAGCGAGAATAATCTTCTTGTTGTAAAGGGTTCTGCGCCCGGACATAAGAATAGTTATTTAATCATAAAAAAGTCAAAAAAGAAAAAATCCAAAGCAGAAAAGCTTTCTGGAACTAAGAAATGAAAAATATTTCCGTGTTTGACATAAAAGGAAAAACTGTGGGAAAGCTTTCGTTGGATCAAACTTATTTTAACGATAAAATAAATAAATCCTTATTACATCAGACTGTTTTGATGTATTTGGCAAATTTACGAAAAGGAAGTGCATCAACAAAGACTCGCGGTGAAGTGCGTGGCGGAGGGCGCAAGCCCTGGAGACAGAAGGGAACAGGTCGCGCCAGAGTCGGTTCAATTAGAAGTCCTTTATGGAGAAGCGGCGGTATTACATTTGGGCCTCATCCCAAACAATATGCATATAGTCTGCCGAAGAACATGAAAAAGGCGGCCTTACAACAAACACTCAACGGTAAAATCAAAGACAATGAACTTGTAGTGGTAGATAAAATTTCTCTGGCTAAGCCCAAAACCAAGGAGTTCGCCGCCTTTCTCTTAAGCCAAAAGATACAAGATGAGGCCTTAGTCGTGTTAGAAACACATAATCCGGATATCCTCCGTGCTTCACGAAATATTCCCGGGGTAACGGTTAAGACATTTAATAACATCAACGCTTACGATGTATTAAAGCACAAAAAGGTAATTTTTTCCAAACAGGCCTTAGAGAATTTGGTCAAATTGAGGAAAAGTTGAAAACACCTTACGATACGGTAATAAGTTTATTAAGAACCGAAAAAGGAACAGACCTCTTACCTTTGAATAAATATGTTTTTCTTGTTGATACGAAGGTCAATAGATTGCAGATTAAGGAAGCGATAGAGCAAATTTATAAGGTAAAAGTAGCTAAGGTTAATACAATCAAAGTTCAGGGAAAGACCAAAAGGGTTAGATATAAAGCGGGAAAGACTTCTGATTGGAAAAAGGCTATTGTAACATTAAAAGAAGGGCATAAAATCGAGGTAACCTGAGATGGGAATTAAAAAATATAAGCCGACAACTTCTGTGAGAAGATGGATGAGCGTTTCTTCCTTTGAGGAAATTACTGCTAAAAAGCCGCATAAGGCCCTAACCCATCCTTTAAAGAAAAAGGGAGGCAGAAACCTTCATGGGCGGATAACTATGCGACATCGAGGCGGAGGACACAAGCAACGACTTCGAATAATCGATTTTAAGCGGGATAAAGTAGATACTCCTGCTCGTGTGCTATCTATCGAATACGACCCTAATCGCTCAAGCAGGATTGCGCTAGTGCAATATAGAGATGGAGAGAAAAGATATATTATTAGCCCATTGGGCCTTAAGCTAAATGATGAAATTATTTCTAGCAAAACAGCAGAGATGAAAGTGGGCAACGCCTTGCCGTTGCGCAATATTCTTCCGGGCGTACCTATTCATAATATAGAAATGACCAGGGATAAAGGTGGACAGTTAGTGCGTACAGCAGGTGGCGCAGCAATAATTATGGCCAAAGAAGGCAATTTTGCTCATCTGAAACTTCCTTCGGGAGAAATACGTAAGGTTTTTCTTGACTGCCGGGCCACCATTGGTCAAGTAGGTAACATTGAGAATGAGGGAAAATCTTTAGGAAAAGCAGGAAGGAGCAGGTGGTTAGGAAGAAGGCCAAAAGTTCGCGGGGTCGCGATGAATCCGGTTGATCATCCTTTAGGAGGAGGCGAAGGTAAATCTTCTGGTGGTCGACACCCGGTGAGTCCATGGGGTAAAGGAGCGAAAGGTTTAAAGACTAGGAAGAGAAAGAAGTTATCAAGTAAATACATTTTAAAGGGGAGGGCATAATTAACAGATGGGACGCTCATTGAAGAAGGGCCCTTATGTGGATGAAAAATTGTTAAAGAAAATAAAAAAGGCATCCCGCTTAGGAGGAGAAAAAAGGCCGATTAAAACTTGGTTCAGGCGTTCTACGGTTACTCCCGATTTTGTGGGTCTTACATTTTTAATTCATAACGGCAACAAATTTATCCACGTTTTTATTACTGAGAATATGGTTGGGCATAAATTGGGAGAGTTTGCTCCGACCAGATTCTTTAGAAAACATGGCGGCGTCACTAAAACCTCTCTGGAAAAGACCTAAATTTAGGATAGAGGTAATGAGGAAGAGTGAGTTAGTTTCGAAGGCTTATGCGAAATATATCCGGGTTTCTCCGCGCAAGGTAAAGGGGGTTATTGATTTAATCCGTGGAGAAAGAGCGAACCAGGCTTTATCAATTTTGGCTGCTTTGAATAAAAGGGCTAAGGTCTATGTGGAGAAGACATTGCGTTCAGCCATAAGTAACGCTCAAGGGAACCCCACAGTAAAGACCGATGAACTGTTTATATCTAGAATTACTGCTGATAACGGACCTATGTTGAAGCGATATCGTGCTGCAGCAATGGGCAGGGCAACAATGATTCGTCGGCGCACAACGCATATAAAGGTTGAATTGTCAAAAAGTCCTCAAGTTTTAGCTAAGGTCGTAACAAAGAAGCCCCGGAAACGCCGAATTAGGAGATAAAATGGGCCAAAAAGTTCACCCTTATGGATTGAGATTAGGCTTTATAAAAGATTGGAAATCTTCCTGGTTTGCTAAGAAAAAGGATTTTGCTCAACTTCTTTACGAAGATATCAGGATCCGTAGATATATCAAGACCAATTTTTCTAATGCGGGTATTTCTAACATCGGGATTGAAAGGGCGCAAGGTCGAGCAAGGATTATTCTACATACCTCAAGACCAGGTGTAATTATTGGAAGGCGCGGTGCCGATATCGACCGACTTCGAGATGAACTTCAGGAAATAACAGCGAAGCAGATCTTTATTGACATCAAGGAAGTTAAGAACCCACAAATTGAGGCCCAGCTTGTGGCGGAAAATGTAGCATTTCAACTACAAAAAAGAGTAGCCTTTAGAAGGGCAATGAAGAAAGCTATTCAGATGGCCATGAATGCAGGAGCTGGAGGAATAAGGATAATTTGTTCGGGAAGGCTTGGCGGGGCAGAGATGTCCAGAAGAGAAGGTTATCGAAAAGGCAAGATTCCCTTGCAGACTTTCCGGGCAGATATAGACTACGGCTTTACTGAAGCAAGGACTACCTATGGGGCAATTGGCGTGAAAGTCTGGATTTATAAAGGT
>CAZEQA010000008.1:0-18389 GCA_964514265.1 uncultured Planctomycetia bacterium
TTACATGATTGGTAATTATCAGGCTGCTCATACTGGGAGTTAGCTTGTCGTGTTTTCTTTTAGCTACACCCACTTGGTTTTCACTGAAGTACTCTGCTTTTTCAGTTTTACCGATATCATGGAAATATGAACCTACCCGGGCTAGCAGGGCATTTGTTCCAATGGCCTCACTTGCGGCTTCGGCCAGATTTCCTACGACTAAACTATGGTGATAGGTGCCTGGGGCCCTAAGCACCATCTCTTTCAACAAAGGATGATTTAAATCTGACAATTCTAATAGACTGATATTGGTAACCATATTAAATAGATACTCAAATACGGGTAAGATGCCAGTGATAATAATTGCTGAACCCAGGCCATTAATTATCCCCCAGAAACCCTCTTTTAAAAATACAGCGTAATTTAGCCCGTGCAGAAGTTCGATTGCACAGATAGAAACAAAATTGGCCAAACCTACCAGACAACCGGTAACGAGAACTTGCGAGCGACGTCGTGCGCCCTGGATAGAAAAGATGCCTACAATTCCACCGACAAAGGAGACGCAAGCTACATTAAGCTTATCTCCGGCAATAATACCTACAAAGATACTTAGGGCCACGGTAATAATAATGGCCGGGCGGGGACCAATAAACATAGCAATCAATATCGAGGCAATGGCAGTGGGGATTACATAGCTGGGCAAAGGAGAATAGGTAATAATTTTGGCCAGACCAAGGATTAAGATAAATAAAATACCGACTAATGTTAATCTGCGCGTACTCAAGAATAGCTTGGGTTCATAAAACGTTAAATAAACAGAAATGATGACCAAGAAGATTAGGGTCAAAATTGTTGCACCCGAGAAAAACATAAAGCGGTTTACTCTAACTTGCCGGCGGAACACCTCTTTGATTTTAAGCAAGTGCTCTTTGAGAACCCTTTCGCCTCTAGCTATAATTAACTCTTCTTTTTTAACTTCCTTTTCTTTATATTGTACCGGAGAATTTTCGTAAGCAAGTTTGCGTCTTTTGTCAGTCAACTCTTCGTTAAAATTAACATTGGATTCAAGAATTCCTTCGGTTAAATTCATTACCGCGATTCTTAATTTGCGATTTTCCGGCAATAAATCCTGCACCGAAGCGACGATCTCTTTTTCCATCTTACTCAGGATTAAAAACCTTTCTACGGAGACCCTGGCTTCCTCTGTTGTATCCAGATTTCTCAAGATAACATATTTTCGCCCGGATTTAGCAATTTTCCTTTCCATGGCGCTTGTAATTATACCCTGAGAGAAAAGTCGGTCGAACAAAAGTTTGGTTTTGGCTTGTGTATCTACTAAGTTGGGGTCGGCCAGAAAGGCCTTTAAGTCGGAGGTAGGAGCTTCAACCTGCAAAAGAGTTTTGGCTTTCTCTACCCTTTTTTCTGTTTCTTCAATATCTTTTAACTTTTTAACTTCGAGAAGCTGATTAAAAAAATTATCAACTTTATCAATTAGGACTTGATTAATTTGTGCGTCTATATCGTAAACTTCATCTACTGCCTCTGCTGCTTTTTCGCGTTCAAGTTTTGTCTTTTCTTCATCTATACCTACTTGATATTTAAAACTTATGGGAGTATAAATTGTTCTTAAGGACACATCGCCTTCTTTAAGCTCTTCGCCATAAGGCTTTCTGCCGATGTAGACAGTAGATATTGCCGCAGCACAAATAAGTATGCCTAAAATTATTCGTCCGGTAAGATAAAAGACTTGAGCTTTAGTTTTCTTCCATTGAAAACTCTTTTTCATTTGTCTATTATTCCTTCTTATCTTTAACTTGGTATTTAGTATACGCCTTAATAATCTCTTGGACCAATCCGTGTCTAACGACATCCTGCCCGCTTAGATAAACAAATTTTATGCCTTCAATGCCGCTGAGTACCTTTTGCACCTGCAGAAGGCCAGTAGGCTTTCCTCCCGGTAAATCGCTTTGGGTTATGTCACCCGTTATTACGGTCTTTGAATCAAATCCCAGCCGCGTCAAAAACATCTTTATTTGCTCTGGCCTACAATTCTGGGCCTCATCCAAAATAATGAATGAATCGTTAAGAGTCCTTCCGCGCATGAAACCCAAGGGTGCAACTTCAATTATCCCTCGGTCCATACATCTCTCTATCTTTTCTATCTCTAGCATATCATAAAGTGCGTCATATAATGGACGCAGATATGGTGAGACCTTTTCATATAAGTCACCAGGTAAAAAGCCTAAATTCTCCCCTGCCTCTACCGCTGGACGGGTAAGAATAATCCGCGAGACCTCCTGCCTGATTAATGCCTGAACGGCACAGGCCATAGCTAGATAGGTCTTGCCTGTGCCGGCCGGTCCAATGCCAATTACTATATCGCTTTTTCTAATTGCATCAATATATTCTTTTTGCCCTTTTGTCTTAGGCTTCACATATTTTCTTTTTGCCGATACTTCAATTTTGTCCAGATAGATATCCCCCATTTCTTTAAAGGAATTCGAGCTTAAGGATTTAGCTGCGTAGTGCAATTCTTGCCCCTTTAGCATTCCATCTTTTCTAATTATTGCCAGAAGCCCTTGACAAAACCTGTGCGCATTTTGGGTGTTACCGGACTCACCGCTTATGGTTAAGTCTTCTCCTCTCGCAATAATCTTCACAGAAAATTTACTCTCGATAAATTTCAGATTTTCGTCGTGATTACCAAAAAGTTTACGGGCCTCATCAATGCTGTGTAATTTTAGAGCCTTTTCCATAATTATATTGGCGTATTGTTATATTGAAAATTTTTCAACAATATAACAATCTACTTTTTGAATTCGCTAATCTCAGGGATAACTAATACCTGGCCAGGATGAAGTTTGTCGGCGCTTTTTAATTTATCTCTATTGGTCTTGTAAAGCAAAGGCCACTTTTTAGTTGTGCCATAGAACTTCCGGGAAATCTTCTGCAGGGTATCGCCTTTCCTCACCGCATAAGTGCGTATTTTAGTTGTCTCTTTGGGTTCGGGCTCAATAATCTGACTTATCTTCTCTTTAATTTTAACCACTGGACTTTTTTCAACTGGTGTTTCTTCATCAACAAAGGTTTCTGGCGTCTCTTGAATAACTTCTCTTGGCGGACCGCCAACAATATATCCCCTATTTCCCCGAAGAACTTTATCCTCCTTCGGCGCTTGAAGAGCAGACCCTTTCTTTGGGGCTTGAGGTTCTCCTTTTTTCCCTGCAGAGGGAATCTCCACCTCAATTTTATAGACCTTTCTATCCGTAAAAGTCGGTTCTTTAGCAGGAGAGGTGGGTTGGCCAAAAACAACCCCGCGGTTACCTGAAACTTCTTGGTCAACTCTGGGTTGGCGCGAAGTTGAAGTGCGCACAAGCCAACCCGAGCATCCAGCTAACCGAATGCAGATTATTATACAGCATAGTATCCAGAAAAACTTCTTCATGATTTTCCCTCCTTGGTTTATCTTATTTCCTTCTTCTTTTACCTTTTTTCACGCTCAACCCCAATTCTTTAAGCTGCTGTGCAGGAGCCTTTGCAGGCGCCCCTGTTAAAGGGCAAACCCCTTTTTGAGTTTTGGGAAAAGCGATTACCTCTCTTATCGTTACATCACCGTTCAATTGCGCAATAAGCCTATCTAATCCCAGGGCAATTCCTCCGTGGGGAGGTGCACCATAGTCTAACGCCCGCAATAAAAAACCGAAGCGTTCACGCGCCTCTTTCTTACTTATTTTTAGAATTTTAAATATTTCTTCTTGAATTTTCCTTTGATGGATTCGTATACTGCCTGAACCAATCTCTACCCCATTAAGTACCAAATCATAAGCGCGGGCCCAAATGCTATTTAGATCTTTAGAAAGCCCATTCTTGCTAGGAGCGGTAAAAGGGTGGTGCTGGGATTCCCATCTTTTTTCTTCCCGATTATATTTAAAGAGAGGAAAATCCTTAATCCAAACAAATTTAAATTTCTCTTTGTTAGTTCTTAAATCTGGCTTATCGGTCCGATACTTTTCTTGGACAGAGGAATAGCTTAAACGTGGAAAAGGAATTTCCAGAGAAATATTCAGGGCTTGATCAAAGACATATCTTATTAACCTCTCAATGAGCGCAAAGACGTCTTCCTCATCAATGAAAGACATCTCTATATCCAGCTGGGTAAATTCTGGCTGTCTATCTGCACGCAAGTCTTCATCCCTTAGGCACTTAGCAATTTGGAAATACTTTTCTAAACCGGAAACCATCAAAATCTGTTTAAATAATTGCGGAGATTGGGGAAGCGCATAAAATTTACCCGGATTCAAACGCGAGGCAACTAAATAGTCTCTTGCCCCTTCGGGCGTGCTTTTGGTGAGCAAGGGCGTCTCTACCTCAATAAATTTCTCTTGATCTAAGAAGTCTCTCATAGCTTTAATAATTTTATGTCTGATATTGAGTTTCTCGGCTATCCCGGGCCTTCTTAAGTCAAGATAGCGATAGGTAAACCTCAATTCCTCCGTGGCTTCTATATCACGGGCTATTTCAAAAGGCGAAGTTTTTGAACTGTTTAAGACCTCAAATTCAGAAATGGCAACTTCAATGAGGCCTGTATCTATTTTGGGGTTCTCTGTTCCTTTGGGCCTACGCTGAACTTGTCCAGATACTTTTATGACGTATTCCGGTTTTAAATCAGAGATTTCTTTAATCAGATCTTTGCCCCAGAAGACTATCTGGGTTAAACCTTTCTTATCGCGTAGGTCAATAAAAACCAGGTTTCCGTGGTCGCGCCGCCGGTGAACCCAGCCGCAAAGCGTTACCTTTTGGCCTATATGTTTTTCTTTTAACTCTCCGCAAGAGTGTGTACGAAACATTTTACTTTAGCCTATCAACTAAATTCTCAATATCAACTTCTTCTTGGCTTTTATCTTGCATATCTCGCAAAATAACTTTTTCTTTCTTTAATTCTTCTTCACCTAAAATAACCACATATTTGCACCCTAATTTATCAGCCAAGCGCATCTGCCCTTTTAGTGATTTATTCTGATAATCCATTTCTGAAGAGATGCCTTGTGCTCTCAAGAGACCTAAAGTCCTAAAAGCCAATTGTCTTGCCCGATTACCTAAAACAGCAATATAGACACGAGGCGAAATAGTAACAGCAGATCCGGTTTTCTGTGGCCCTAATGCAGCGATCAAACGCTCAACACCTAAGGCAAAACCCACAGCAGGCTTTTGGGGACCGCCCAGATCGCTAACTAAATTGTCATATCTTCCTCCGGCTCCGAGAGCATCTTGGGCTCCCAGCAGGGGATGAGTTATCTCAAAACAGGTCTTGGTGTAATAATCAAGTCCGCGCACCAAATGAGGATTTAACGCATAAGAAATATTTGAAGAATTTAAAATTTGCCTTACCTCAAGGAAGTGTTCTTTGCATTCTGGACAAAGCGAATCGACCATTGTAGGCAGCTGGCGAGTTATCTTTTTGCAGGCAGGGTTCTTACAGTCAAAGACGCGCAAGAGATTTATCTTATAGCGAGTATGGCAGTCTGCACATAGCAGCTTCAACTTATTCTTTAAGGCCATCTTTAAAATGAGGTTGTATCTAAGTCTATCTTTCTGGCAACCAATGCTGTTTAGTTGCAGAGTGAAGTCCCTTAGTCCTATTGCCTGAATAATATTTATTGCCAAGGAGATTACTTCTGCATCTAAATAAGGGCTTAAAGAGCCAATGGCCTCTACCCCAATATGATGAAATTGTCGCAACCTCCCTGCCTGGGGCCTTTCTGCCCTAAACATCGGACCGAAATAATAGAATTTAGCTAAGTTTGTATCTTTGTCTAAATTATGTTGTAAATAGGCTCTGACTACAGATGCAGTAGCTTCCGGACGCAAACAAAAGGTCTTAGCTTTCTTGCGGTCAGAAAAAGAATACATTTCTTTACGTACAATATCTGAAGCCTTACCGATGCTTCGCGTAAAAAGGGCAGCCTCTTCCAAAAGAGGAGTGCGAATCTGTCGATAGCCACAAATTTCAGATAAGTTCTTGGCCTTTTCTTCTATAAGAGACCATAATTGCGAATCTTGAGGCAAGATGTCTTTTGTTCCTCTGATTGTCTTTATTTCCATGCTCTATTAAATTTTATTTGTATAAAAAGCCTCGCATTTGTGACCGAGGCCTTTATACCTAAATATAATAAACTCTCCCTGACCTCAAGCGGCAGGTAGGTTTTATCTAAATTTCTTTACGTTTGTTGCCTGTGGACCTTTTTCGTCTTGCACTATTTCAAATTCTACCTTATCTCCTTCTTATAGGCTTTTGAAACCTTCGCCTTGAATGGTAGAAAAATGGACGACCACATCCGGACCTTGTTCCTGTGTAATAAAACCGTAACCCTTAGAGTTAGAAAACCACTTTATTATACCATCAACAGACATTCTTTCAACTTCTCTTCTTTATTTTATTTCTCGCTTCATAATTAAACCTGGTTTAAACACGGCTACCTTTTTGGCTGGTACAGGAACCGCCTCCCCTGTGCGGGGATTTCTTCCTGTTCTACCCCGTCTAGATTTAACCTTGAAGATTCCAAAGTTCCTTAACTCCACGCGCTCACCCTTGGCCAAAGCTGTCACAATCTCATCTAAGACTTTCTGCGCCACCTTTTTTACATCCACTTGCTTAATGTTTGTCTCTTCAGCAATCTTCAAGACTATCTCTTTCTTGGTCATTTTTTCACTCACCCCCTTTAACGAGCACTGGACTTACGGAGCGAAGCGATGTAAGTCCATCTTCTTCAGTTTTTCTACTTTAGTTTGTGCGAGTTAAACCCCACACCCAGTTGCTTCGAAGAAACTCTACGAAGTATCTGGGTGTGGGGTAAATTCGGCCATACAACTTATCTCGCTATCGCTCCATAAGTTATGGCCTCATTTACATAACCCTAAGTATTTTCAGAACTTAAATAATATAGCACCAAACAGAAAAAATGTCAAGTTTATTTCTTTAGAGCTACCACTCCTTCTCCTAACAATGCCTCAATTTCGGAAACAAATTTCTCAGAAGGTTCGGTATAATATTTTGGACCCACTTCCAACTGCAGTTGTTGATTATCCGGGCTAAAAAAGCCTAAATAGACCGGCACTTTCCCGGGATGGCGGCTGAGGACATTTTTTAGTTTGGCGAGCATATCTTCTTCGAGGCCCGTAGTAAAAAGGTTTATAATAATCGAGTTAGTATAGCGCTTTTGCGCTTCCGGTAGAGGGGTCAACTCTTGGGCAACAATCTTTGGTTCTTTGTCGCGCAGATTAATTCTACCTTTAATAAAAACCATCGAATTCATCTTTACAACCTTAAAATACTGGGACAAAACTTTAGGAAATACCAAAACCTCTACAAAGCCATCGAGGTCTTCTAGGCCCACAATAGCCATTCTTTCGTTTCTTCTGGTAGTGATAGTTTTGACTTTATTGATTATTCCCCCAATAGAAATTTCTTCTCCTTCTTGAAGGTGAATGAGCTCAGACGTTGAATGCGTAGCATAGTTCTTTAAAGTTACGGAATATCGAGCTAAGGGGTGCCCGGTAATGTAAAAACCTAACATTTGTTTCTCATATGCCAAGAGTTGATTCTCTGGCCATTCTGGAATATCCGGAATTTCATAAAGGCTCTTTTTAAATGTATGGTTTTCACCGGTCTTATCGAAGAAAGAAAACTGTCCATTCTGTCTATCTTTCTGAAAACCTTGGGCTGTCTCCATGGCCTTCTCTAGCATAGCCAGAAGTTGAGAACGGAAAAGACCGAAACTGTCAAAAGCCCCGCATTTAATCAAACTTTCAATTACCTTTTTGTTGACTAGCCTTGAATCTGTATATTCGCAAAATTCATATAAGGAGTTGAATCTTCCGTATTTGTTTCTGGCCCGGATAATTGAATCTATCGCCCCCAGACCTACATTTTTTACTGCCGAAAGCCCAAAGCGTATAGATTTCTCAGAAACCATGGTAAACTTGGCAAAACTCTCGTTTACATCGGGAGATAAAGTTTCTATCCCCATCTTATTTGTTTCATTAATATAAGTAACTATTTTATCGGTGTTATCTTTCTCACTCGTCAATAGTGCAGTCATAAATTCAACTGGAAAATTGGCCTTAAGAAATGCGGTGCGGTAAGAAATCAAAGCGTAAGCAGTGCTGTGAGATTTATTGAAGCCATAACCGGCGAAATACTCAATCAGGCTAAAGATTCTGTTGGCCACCTTTTTGCTTATTTTATTTTTAGCGCAACCATCAAGAAAATACTTTCTCTGTTCTTCCATAACATCAGTACTTTTTTTACTCATCGCCCTTCTTAAAATATCGGCTTGGCTTAAGCTAAAACCCGCCAATTCGCTGGCAATGCGCATTACCTGTTCCTGAAAGATAATTATCCCGTGCGTCTCCTCTAAAATTGGCTTTAAACGTTCGTCATCATAAGTTATAGGAATTTGCCCGTGTTTGCGTTTAATAAAATCGTCTACCATACCACTGCCAATAGGGCCGGGTCGATATATGGCTAAGAGGGCAACGAGATCTTCAAAACGTTCTGGTCTTAATTTTTTCAAAAGGTCACGCATCCCTTTGCTTTCTAACTGAAATACTCCCAGGGTCTTTGCCTGACCAAGCAATTGATATGTCTCCTTATCTTCTAAGGAAATATTTTCTATATCCAGTTCTTTTGCCTTCATCCGTTTAATAATCTTTAAAGTCTGGTCAATCACTGTCAATGTGCGTAGACCCAGAAAATCCATTTTTAAAAGACCGATTTTCTCCAAAGAGCCCATATCTACGCCTGTAGTGATTTGCCCATCCCCGGTTTTGAAGAGAGGAATATAATTAGTAAGTTCTCCTTCGCTGATTACTACTCCGGCGGCATGTGTAGAGGCGTGTCTGGTTAAGCCTTCCAATGCAAGCGAGGTATCCAGAAGTTGTTTTATTTGAGGATTGTTTTTATAAAGAAGTTTCAGTTCGGGTTCAGCCTGTAAGGCAAAAGATAACCGGATATTCAAATCATTAGGAATAAGCTTGGCAATCTTGTCTACTTCGGCGTAGGGCATATCCATAACCCTGCCCACATCGCGCACCACCGCTTTTGCGCCCATAGTGCCGAACGTAATTATCTGAGCAACATTGCGCTTGCCGTATTTTTCAATCACATAGTTGATTACTTCCGCCCGGCGTTCGTAACAAAAGTCTATGTCTATATCCGGCAGGCTTACTCGTTCGGGATTCAAGAAGCGTTCAAATATTAAACCATATTTTAGCGGGTCAATATCAGTAATTCCTAAGGCATAACTAACCAGGCTTCCTGCGGCTGAACCGCGGCCGGGCCCGTGAGGAATACCCTGCCCTTTTGCATAATGAATAAAGTCCCAGGCAATTAAAAAGTAACTTATATATCCTGAATTTTTAATAATCTCTAATTCGTAATTTAATCGCTCAATATGACTATTGTCTACCTCATCCTTATATCTTTTTCGTAAACCTTCCTCACATAATTGGCGTAAAAATTCTTCACGAGTTTTTCCTTCCGGAGGTTTGTAGTGCGGGAGGTATGTCTTGGTAAAATCGAACTCTACGTTGCATTTTTCTGTAATAGCCAAGGTATTAGTTATAGCTTCGGGTATTTCTTGAAATAATTCGTGCATCTCGTGGGCACTTTTGAAATAAAATTCATCACTGGAAAACTTAAGTCTTGCGGGGTTGGCAAGAAGCGTTTGTGTTTGAATGCACAACAGTGCATCATGTGCGCGAGCATCGCTTTTATTAAGATAATGTACATCATTGGTAGCTACTACCGGGATAGATAGCCGCTTACTTAAATCTACCAGAACCTTATTGATAGTCTTTTGCTCGGGTATCTTGTTATCTTGTAATTCGAGATAAAAGTTTCCTTGACCAAATATTTCATGAAACTCTCCAGCTAATGTTTCTGCCTTTTTTGTTTGACCAGAAATAATAAGTTGGGCAATTTCACCGCGCAGGCAGCCACTTAAACCAATGAGCCCTTGAGAATATTGGCGCAGGGCCTCTTTATCTATTCTTGGTTTATAATAAAACCCTTCCAGAAAACCAATGCTCACAAGCTTCATCAGATTTTTATAACCTTGTTCGTCCTTGGCTAACAAAATTAAATGGTATGCAGTCTCTTGGTTTGGGGAAGCGGACTTTTCCAACCGACTATGAGGAGCAATATAGATTTCGCAGCCAATAATCGGCTTTACTCCATTGGCCAGACACCGCTGGTAAAAATCTATTGCCCCAAAGAGATTACCGTGGTCGGTTATAGCTAAGGCAGGCGAGCGTTGGTTTCGAGCTAAATTAAGGAGAGTATCAATCTTACAGGCACCGTCTAAGAGACTATACTGGGTGTGCACATGTAAGTGAACAAAATCGGAATGCTGAGTCATTTTTTGATCTCATTTTACAATGGATTTGTCGGATTGTCAAGAATAAAGGTTTCTATTGAATAAAGGTTTCTAATTTCTTCTTTACATGGCAAATTAGCAGTGTTATACTAAATACATAGAGGATAAAACGGTGTATGAGCGATTTTTCGGATTAAAGGAAAAACCTTTTAATGTCACTGCTGACCCGGCATTTCTCTTTTTTAGCCGCAGACACAAAGAGGCCTTTTCTCACCTTGCCTATGGCATTAAGGAGCGCAAAGGCTTTTTAGAAATTACTGGAGAAATAGGCGCAGGTAAAACTACTCTATGCAAAGGTCTTTTAAATTCCCTGAATAAGGACACAAAATCTGCCTTAATCTTGAACCCCGACCTATCTAAATTTCAGCTCTTGAAAGCAATAGCACAGGATTTAGGAATTACCCTTGAGAAGAAATCAGGAAGTTTCTTGCTTGCTAAGCTAAACGAATTTCTTATTCAACAACTAATGTGTGGGAATAACGTCGTTTTAATTATCGATGAGGCCCAGAACCTCAAGGCAGCACTTTTGGAACAGATTCGCCTTTTATCCAATCTGGAGACAGAAAAAGAAAAGCTTCTGCAAATTGTTTTGGTAGGACAGCCTGAACTGCGCGAGAAATTAAAGTCGCCAAAATTGCGGCAACTGCGTCAGAGGATTAGTGTACGCTACCACATTTTTCCCTTGGAGAAGGACGAAATAGACAGATATATTAGACACAGGCTCTCTGTAGCTGGTGCAGTTAATTCTGTCAAGTTCAGCAAGCAGGCCATTGAAGAGATCTATAGGTATTCGCAAGGGATCCCCCGTCTAATCAATATCTTATGCGATAAGGCCTTATTAACTGCGTATGTCTCTGAAACCAAATCCATCGATCAGGCGATTATTAAAAAAAGCCTGGAAGAGTTGGAAGGAAATATAAACGAAAAGGAGTAAAAAATGAGCATTATCAATGATGCCTTAAAAAAGGCAGAAAAAGAAAGTAGGATAGGTGAAATTAAAACACCTACAAAAAGATGGTTCGTTTGGGCAGGTACGGGAGTGCTTTGCTTTTTAGGAATTATTTTGGCTACCCATTTCTTTAAACAGCCCCTCGAGCCTATTTTTGTACAGAACATAGGCCCTTCCTCAGAAAGCACGCCCAGTTCCTTTCAGTTGAGAAAGACAGATGTGGAGGCTCCCTTAGATTATTCCGCTTTTAAGTTAAGCGGCGTTCTCTATGACCAGCAAAGGCCTCTGGCCATCATTAATGACCGAGTAGTAGAAGAAGGCACTTTTATCAACGGGGCCAAGCTGTTAGAAATTCAAACCAATTTTGTCAAACTCTCTCTCGATGGAGAAGAATTCACCTTAAAAATTGAATAGCTTTAGCCCTGAAACACTTCTTCTACTTGAGAGTTATTATTGGAATTAAGCACTAAGAGACAATCGCCGTTGTAAGAGCAAGTAGTACCGTAAATATACTCTAAATCAATTCCTTTCGTCTTGAGTCTTTCTCCCGCTTCTTTAAGCGCGCCAATCTGATTAGGTAACTCCAGCATCACTACATCCTGCTCACTCACTTTGTATCCCTTAGCCTGCAAAATCTCTTTTGCCTTTTGGTTGTTGTCGGTAAGGAGTCTAAAATTGGCCTTATCACCTAAGCCATAAGCGTTAATGGCCTGGATATTTATTCCTGCCCCGGATATCTCTGAACAGACCTCAGCCAGCATCCCTACCTTATTTTCGGTTACCGCCAATAACTGTTTGCCTGATTTTACCTTAGCCATTCTTTTCACCACCCCTCGTTCTCTTACATCCTTGACTTTATTGCGTTAACAATAATTTGTTGAGGTATACCCTCTTTAACTACTACTTTGCCAATACGTACAGGAAGGACAAAACGCTTTTTGCCGCCACTGAATTTTTTATCATGGGCCTGGGCCTTTAAGATATTCTCCAGGTTTAATCCTGATATTTTAGTAGGTAGGTCTGCTTTTACGATTAATCTTTCTATGCGCTCAACGGTTTTATCGTTGACTAACTTTAGCTGTTTCGCTATTTCGCAAGCCACCAGCATCCCCAGGGCCACAGCATATCCATGAGCATAGTTCTGCTTGTAACCCGAAGCTGCCTCTAGGGCATGACCGGTAGTATGCCCAAAATTCAAGATTACTCTTTTTCCCTTCTTATCTGTCTCATCCTGTTCTACAATCTTGGCCTTAATTTTGCTGCAGACTTCTATAATATATTGCAGCTTCTTTTGCTTCAATTGCATTATTCCACCAAATCGTTCTTCTAAATACTGGAAAAGACGATTATCCGAAATAACTGCATATTTGATAATTTCAGCCATTGCTGCCTTAATCTGTATTTTATCCAATGAGCTCAATAAACGCAAATCGCTTAGTACAAGATATGGCTGGTAAAAAGAGCCGATCAAATTCTTGCCACAGGGCAAATCGATCGCTACCTTGCCTCCAATACTTGAATCTACCTGAGCTAATAAAGTAGTCGGTATTTGAATATAAGGTATGCCTCTTCTGTAAATAGAAGCGGCAAAACCAGCTAAATCGCCGATTACTCCTCCGCCAAAGGCAATTACAAAAACACCTTTTCCTTGGTCTAAATCAGCAAACTTCTCGATTAGATTAATACATTCGCCAGCTGACTTGCTTTCTTCGCTATCAGGTACTTCTGCAAAATGTAACTCTAATCTCGAATGCCTTAGTGCCTGTTTCAATAAAGTGCCGTATAATTTAAGAATCGTGGGATTGGTAACTACTATAGCCGCCTTTCCCAGTTTTAGTTTTTTTAGTACGCTTGTTAATTTAGAAATAATGCCAGCCCCAATTAAGATTTCGTAGCTTCTTTTACCTAGATTGACCTTAACTTTCTTCATAGCATACTCTCTCTAAATGCTTGCTCCTAAAATCCGCGCAAAAGAAATTACTACAGGCCAGATTACCCTATCTAATAAGCCCAGCCAAAAAAGACCAATCAGAATAAGGAAACCAAATCGCTCAAGTCGCATATATGAATAGGCCAAGTCCTGAGGCAAAATGCTCATCACAATTTTTGAGCCGTCGAGGGGTGGGATAGGAATAGCATTAAAAACTGCTAATACTAAATTAATTAAAACTGCGTAGTTTAAAACTAGCCAGCCGAGAGTTCTAACAGGAAAAAGGCCTATCTTTAATAAAATAGAAAAAATAAAAGCCAATAAGATATTGGCTGCAATTCCGGAAGAACTTACCCAAAGCATATCTTGTTTAGGGTGGCGTAAGAGAGAAAAATTTATCGGCACAGGTTTGGCCCACCCAAAGATTACCGGTGAGCCCATCAGCGCTAACATCAGAGGCAGAAATATTGTCCCCATAATATCTATATGGACAAGGGGGTTGAGAGTGAGCCTGCCGGCGTATTTTGCCGTAGGATCCCCTAATTTATAGGCGACCCATCCATGGGCGCATTCGTGAATGACAATTGCCAGGAGAAAAAGTAGAAGCGAAATTAGAAACATTGTTCTGCCTTGATCTGTTCTACTTTGAGCACCGGATATGGAACATTCTCTACAACAATAAGCTTACCGATTACGCAGACCTTTTGGTAAACATAAAGATTTAGGTCAATATCCACACTTTTTAAATAATAAAGAATTTCTTTACCCTCGGTTAACTTATGCGTTCCCGGACGATTGATAATTTTACCCAGATCGTCAATCGTCCCCAAGGCTTCTATTATCTTTTGATCCGAATTGACAGGTTTAGATTTGGCTGGCATAAACCTTTTGTTGGAAAGTCGCAAATAGTCTTTTTTGACCCATCCGCTTGCCTCAGGAGGTGCTGCAATCCTCCACCAGTCGCCTTCTTGTTTTAAGACATTTACCTTTCGCCCTTCCTTTAATACACCCAGAATGTTAAAACTTGATCCCGGTCCTGCACGAACGCGTAGTTTGTTTGCTCTAACCACCCCGTCTTTAACATAATCCTTATGTACAAAGCAAAAGGCCTGTGTGGGTAATTTAATCTTATACCAGCCATATTTTTGCCCAAATACCACTGTCTCGCTAGATTCGTTTAATTGGGCAAGTAACTCAAAGTTCAATCCACAACCTGCTCTGATATTTACTTTGTCTGCTAAAACAGTAGCATATACTGGCGCAAATTTATCTTCTTCTATCTGAGCAGTAAAAGCTAGCTTATTTGGCAATAATACCGTAGATGCTAAAATCAAGAAAATTGCCTTCGGCAATAACCTAATGCAATTTTCGAAGTGGTATACGCTATATACTTTCCTATACCAAGATAAAAAGAGCTTCACTTTTTAGCGGGTGTCTCCTTTTTGGTTGCAGCAGCTTTTCCCTCAGGCGTTCCCGTAGCTTTAGGAGTACCTTCAGCAGCCGCGGCTTCAGCTTCGGTAGCCTTCTTCGCCTTCTTTGTTTTCCAGCGTAAGACCTTAAGTTTAGGTAATCCGAAAACAGAGTCTGTTGGCTTCCACTCTTCTTTCTCCTGCATTTTTTTCAATCTCTCAAAGCGCTTGAGCACACTGCGACTATGCTTTCCTTTACTTCTCGAGCTCAAACTGGGGTGAACGGACATCGAAAATTCTCCTTTCAATGAGGCCACAACTTATGGAATGAAATGACATAAGTTGTTGGCCGAATTGATACTGAGGACACGATGAATAAGAGTGTCCTCAGTATCTGCCTGTTAATGAACGCGCAAAATGCAATCAGTGTAAACCTCTTTTAACTCTTTCATAGCTTTACGGGCCTCGTCTTTATTTTTATATCCGCCCACACAGACTACTCTATATTTACCCCGTGTGGCGGCGAAAGGTCGATAACCCCTATTTTTAAGCTGTTCTATCTCTTTTCTTGCATATTTATCCGTGCGAAAGCTAGCTACCTGTATATAGGGCAAAATGTTAGAGATATCTTCGGTTTGGACAACTTCTATTTTCATTTTTTTCTCTTTTGGTTTAGGGGATTCTATCTTCGGAATCTTTTGCGCCTCTTCTTGTTCGAGTCCGATATCTTCACTTTTGGCCTGTACTAAATGTCTTCCTTTCTCTACACCCAAAGAGTAGCAAACTATCAAAAGCATCACCAAGCCAATGGAAAGAATGATAATATTCTCATACGATAGGGATACGGCAACTTTCCCTAAGCTGAAATTCGTCCCTTTCCTTGATTTCTTAGACATCTCAGAATAATTGCTGAAAAATTCTCCCTGTTCGTCTTTATCTGGTCTTGAGTCAAACATCTTCCCCTCCATAGATTAGCATTGGGCGTCCCTTAACAATTCTTTAAAAGACTCCTCTTTAGTAAGTTTCAAAAAGGCCTTTACGACTTTGGGATCAAATTGTGTCCCGCTGTGTTTTTTAACTTCTCTGATAGCTTCAGGGACCGATGTGGATTTGCGATAAGGCCGGCGCGAAACCATCGCCTCGAAACTGTCAGCCACGGCCATAATTCGCGCTCCCAGAGGTATCTCTTCTTGTTTTAACCTGTCGGGGTATCCGGTACCGTCAAACTTCTCATGATGGTGCAGGACAATTGCAATAGCGGGCTTGAGGCGCTGCAGTGGACTCAAAATCTTTGCCCCCTTTTTAGGATACTCCTTAACAATCTTAAATTCTTTACCGGTCAGATGTGATGGTTTCTTTAAGATTTGTTCAGGGATTCCAATCTTTTCTGCATCATGTAACATTGCTGCGAAACGTAAATCTCGCAGTCCTTCTTCAGGAACCTTTAATTCTTTAGCAATGCCTAAGACAATATCCACAAATGCCCTTGAATGTGCATAAGGATAAGCGGACTTAACCTTAAGTAAAGCTGACAAAGACTTGACAGTACCAAAAAGTATGTTTTCTTGTTCTTTGTAAAGTTGGGCATTCCTAATTGCTCTTACGGCCTGTTCTGAAAGGGCAGTTAGTATCTCTTGGTCAAAATTATCAAATGCTCTGCCGGAATTCTTTTGAAAGACTGTAATTACCCCCATCGACTCTTCATCAATTAGGGGCGCAGAAAGATACGATCTCTTCAGCAAGACATTGCCAGTGCGTAAAACCTTTTTTTCTATCCCTTTGATAGTGCGCGAGATATGCGGCTTTGTTTTCTTTTTAGATAAATCTATCAAGGCCTTAGGAAGAAGGTGTCTTGTCTTTTCATCCACCAGGCTAATTAGGCAACGCTTAGCCCGCAATACCTGCAGAGAAAGTCTGGCAATTCTCGGCAGTAATTCGTCCAAATTAAGGCTTGCGCCAATTAACCTATGAACGGTATGGATAGTAGACAGAGCTATGGCGCGAGGCCGAATTGTCTGGTATAGTTTGGATAATTCTAATTCCTTTTGGACCTTTTCTAAAATTGCGCTATTTAAGGCTTCAAATAAACGCAGAGATTCTTGAGAAGGCGCAGTTTTTAAATGACATAAAATTAAAAAACCATAGAGAGCGTTGCCTTGAACCAAAGGAAAACAAAGTCCGAAACAGCGTGCAGGGCCAACAAATCGCTCTATTTTGCGCGACCTCTTTGCCTGCTTTAATGCGCGATTTAAACACTTAAGGCACTCTTTTTTCTTATCCCCTAATCTTTCTGGACAATTGGGAATAGCATTAATTGCATTTATATTTGCATTTGTAGTTATCCAGAATATTGACTGGTCAAATATTTGCTTGAGCAGTTGCCTTTCTTTCTTAAGGTCAAGGCCTTGGGATAGCTTTTTAAAAAGCTGTTGTTGATATACCTTATCATCCATTTTCATTTGGTTTTTAATTATATCATACCTTTTGCTTATTTAGCAAGGCAATGTAAAAAGTTGAGGTTTTCTATGCACCGGTTACATAACTTCGTATGGTTGGAAGAGTCTGCGATATTCATTCTGTGCATACCTATCCGTCATCCCCGCTATATAATCGCAAACAACTCTATGGACTCCCTCTTCTTTTATTCTTTCTCGGCTTGTGGTAGGCAGTTGCTTGGGATTAGCAACATAACATTTAAATAACTCTTGAACGAATCTTTTGGCTTTATTAGACATCCTCACTACCTTGTAATGCTGATACAACTTTTGGTTAAGGAATTGCCGAACCCCTTCACACTTTTTAGCCACTTCCGAGCTAAAGCTCAATAATCCGGAAGGAAAGTTTCTTACTTCATTTACAGAATGGATATTGAGCTGTTTTAATTTCTGCTCCGTTTGCTTAATTAAATCCTGTACCTGAAGATTAATCAGAAATTTGATAATTTGATATTTTTGGATTTCGTCTTTCAGGCGGGGATAATTCTTAGATATTTGCTCTTGTGCCTGGCGCCAAAATTCAATCTCATTTAGATCCCTTAGATCAATGAGTTTTGAGGTTATCCCATCGTCTAAATCGTGACTATCATAGGCAATTTCATCAGCAATATCCACGACTTGTGCTTCTAAGGTAGGAGATTTATAATTTTTAAATTCTTGTACCTGCGGATGGTCATAAGCAGTGGTATGCTTAAGAACCCCTTCCCTGACCTCCCAGGTTAAATTTAATCCTTTAAAATCAGGATACCTTTCCTCAAGATAATCAATGACTCTTAATCCTTGGGCGTTGTGTTCAAAGCCGCCGTGGCTTTCCATCAATTTGTGCAAAATTTCCTCTCCCGCATGACCAAAAGGTGTATGTCCAAGGTCATGACTTAGAGATATCGCTTCTACCAAATCCTCGTTTATCCTTAAGCTCCGGCCAATAGTCCTGGCAATCTGGGCCACTTCTAAAGTATGAGTAAGGCGCGTGCGGTAGTAATCGCCTTCATAATTAACAAACACTTGAGTTTTATATTCTAATCTTCGGAAAGCCGTAGAGTGGATAATTCTATCTCTGTCGCGCTGAAAGGCGGTTCGGTCAGGATGTCTTGATTCAGAATGGACTCGCCCCTCAGAATTTTTACTCTTCATTGCATACTCGGCCAAAAAAGAATCTTCTAACCTTTCATATTCTTCTCTTCTAGACAT
>CAZEQA010000009.1:0-18012 GCA_964514265.1 uncultured Planctomycetia bacterium
CCAGAACTTTAACTATCGTCTGGTAATAAGAGAACCCTTCAAAACCTTGTGCCTTAAGCAACTTTACTACTTTTCTAACGCTAAAGAGGTTTGCCTGTTTGTAAAATACGCTCTTCTTTTTTTGATAGAATTTACCCAAAAAGCTATTTTTATCTATTATACCGATAATAATTTTCCCTTTTTTCTTTAAAACCCTTTTTGCTTCTTTGAGGACTTTTTGCGCACTTTTAACAAAAGCTAAAGTAATAATAATCGCCACATAGTCAAAAGTGGCATTTCTATAAGGAAGATGTTCGCCTAAACCTAATCTTGCATCTATGCCTCTTTCCCGGGCAATCTTTATCATTTTCTTTGCCGGGTCAACGCCGCTTTTAATTCCCAGGGGCGCAGCAAATCTGCCTGTGCCCACACCAATTTCCAAGCCCTTACCCCTTTTAGGTATGACCAGTCTTAGCGCTTCAAGTTCAGACAAATAGGCAAATATGTTTCTTTCATACCAGGCATCGTATTTTTTATAATAACGCTCAAACACACTTTTCACAAATCCAGGTCTCCCCACCAGCCATCGTAAAACCGCTTGAGGTGCTCGTAAGTTTCCTTATCCATCGTGCTTTTCTTAACATCTTTCTCCTTAAAAGAATATCTGTAACCTGCGCAATAGGCCGCAAGTATATCTTTAGCATGATTTATCTTTTTGAACCTTTCTTCATACTTTTTTCTATTTTCATCTTTGCATCTGTCAGGATGGTATTTCAAGGCCAATTTTCTATATGCCTCCTTTATCTCCTCTATTGTTGCATCTTCACCCAGGCCTAATATTTTTCTTGCCTTATCAATCTGTTCAAAATCTGCCATTTTAAACTCCTATCTAAAAACCGGTAGGACAAGTTCCTGTAGGACAACTTGGCCCAGAAGAACTGGCTTTATCGCTGGGATTTCCCACGCTAAATGATCCGAGGGTCTTCTCGATATTTTTGCTTCCACACTTCTTGCATTTGAGCTCTACTTTTTCAGAAGTTATCCCTACCAATAAATCAAATTTCTCACCACAATCTTTGCAAATATAACTATAAATAGGCATAATTATCACCTCCGATTTTGTGAAGCCCTATACATTTTTGCGTTTGATTTAATCAGATATGACGTTTGATTGCAGCTTCCAGCTCGGTTTTAGGAACTGCGCCTAAAATCTTGTCTACTGCTTCACCATTTTTAAAGATTGCTAATGTTGGTATACTCATGATGCCGTAACTGGATGCTGTATTAGGGCCTTCATCAACGTTCAGCTTGCACACCTTTAGCTTTCCCTGATACTCTTTAGCGATTTCTTCAACTGCTGGGGCAACCATATGGCAAGGCATACACCACTGGGCCCAGAAGTCCACCAAAACAGGAATATCTGATTCTAACACTTCCTGTTTAAAGCTTGCATCATTTACCTTAATCTCCATTTTGCTTCCTCCTTTTTTGTGTCTCTTTTGTATAATCATAAAGTTTTTGAAATACAGTTTCTGCGGCCAGAGATAACGGTTCAATGCCCGGGTCAGGCGATAATTCCGGCTGCCCCGCACATCTTAAAGTTGTAAAATCTAAAACGCTCAAACCGCACCTTATCGCCAATGCTATAATATCGATATGTTTAACAGGACATTCGCTATTACTAACTATCTGGCCACCTATAATCTTCTTTGTCTGCCCGTTAAATATAAGTTTAACTATATAAGGCTTTTTATCTCTCATCATAGAATGTTTGCTTATTGAACCCTGCCTTGTACTAACTACATCGATTCGGTGTTCTTTTGCTTCTAATTCTGTAACTCCACACCCAGCAATTGATTTATCAAAAAATTTTGTGGCAAAACTATTTATAAGCCCGGGAAACTTTATATTATAGCCTAAAATATTTTTTGCCGCTATTCTTCCGCCGATTACCGCGTTTGGCCTTAACTGACCAAACATCGCTTTACCGGTAACAAAGCTTTTATATTCTATCAAATCTCCCGCAGCATAAATATCAGCATCCGAAGTCTGTAAATGCTCATCTACCTTTAAGCCAAATTGCCCTACTTCCAAACCTGCCTTTTGTGCTAATTCAACATTGGGTTGTACGCCTCCTGAAATAATTACCATCTCCGCCTTTATCTCCTCGCCCGAAGATAGCTTAACACTCTCTACGTCTATCCGGCCAACGATTGATTCGACCTTTTGACTTAATTTCAAATCAACCCCTTTTTCTTTAATATACTTTTCTACTTCTTCACCCATATCTGGGTCCAACACCCTCTGCATTATATGCTCAAGCATTTCAATGAGAATAACATTTACACCGTGCCGGGCAATCAGATAGGCAATTTCGATTCCTATTGCGCCAGCGCCTATTATAACTACGTTTTTTACCCGCTTTGAATTTATCCAATTTAATATATTAATAGCATCTCCGCTTGTGCGGAGAGTAAATACACCCGCTAAATTAATTCCCGGAATACCAAAAATTATTGGTCTTGCGCCGGTCGCCAAAACAAGCTTATCATAGATATATGTGGCCCCATCTGCAGTAGTCACCTTTTTAATTCCTCTATCTATACCAACGGCTCTTACATTCACTAACTTTATGCCCTGCTCCAGAAAGATCCTATCATCCTTATATGATGAATCCACCATTACATTCCCGCTGGCTATATACGGGGTAGCACACCTGGTTAAAAGTCCTTTTTCTTCCTGCTCTCTTACTATAGTCACATCCATAGAAGGTTCTAATCTTTTTACCATTCTCGCTGCTAGGGCTCCGGCCCCGGAACATCCTATAACAATTACTTTTGCCGGTCGATTCATCTTTCCCTCTACATTTTTCAAATATTATTCAGCCACGCCAAGCATCCTGCGCCATTTTCATAAACTTCACCCGTTCACCTGGATTCATTTCTTCTATATTTATCTCAACCTCTACATTTTCATTTTCTTTCTTTACCGCAGACTTAATATCATTTATTAAATAATCTTTAATGGGGATATCCAACATTGGCACTTTTAAAATGAGTCTAAGTTTATCTTCTTTGATATCTATATCCTTAATCATCCCCAACCCGAAAAGAGTAGAGGCGACCTCTGGATGTTCAATTTCTTTTAAGGCTTTCTCAATTCTAACTTTTGCATTTTCTACAATCATATTTTTCTCCTAATTTTTTAATGCCTTTAAAATATCTTTTATCAACTGAGGATTTTTCAAAAAATAACATTTCCTCTTTCCTTCTTGATGCCAATCGACAATGCCATTTAACCTCAGCGAAGATAGATGCTGGGAAACATTCGGTTGTCTTACCTGCAGCAGCTTTCTTATATCGCTGACACATTTTTTACCTTTTAGTAATTCTACAACTATCACGACGCGGGTTGGATGAGAAAGAGCCTTGGAAAAATTAGAAACTTTTTTATACTCTATAGTTTTCATTCAAATTCCCTTTTGTATTCGGATATTAGAATATGTTTATATCACAGAGAAAAAAATATGTCAACCTCAAAAATCCATCTTGGTATCTTTGACAAACAACAAAGGAAAAACAATATCGCTTATGCAACAGGGTATCCAAACTGCAAGAAATAAAAAGAACAAGATTGCTATATAGGAAAACCAGCTCAATTGTCCAGCTACCGCCATAATAATATGAAAAAGTGACGCCCAGGTACTTAAGAGAACGTGTCCGGCATGAGGAAACTTCGTTGCCGGCCTAAAATAGGCTATGACCACTCCAATAATTGCTAAGGGATTGACCAGCCACCATTTTTCGATAAAGCCTATATGGATAGCCCTCTTAGGCATACGCAACAAGGTCTCCCCCAGATAGGGAATTATCGAATCACTAACTGTAGCTATACCCACCGAACCAATATAACCGATTATAAGCAAAACCCAAAGGTTACATTTACCTTTTATGTGCTTAGCGGCTCCACAAGTATGGAGTTCGTAAACAGAAGCTGTAACAAGCGCGCTTAAAACAACATGTATTGGATGAAGTATATAGAAAATATTATAAGAGATTTTAGCAGGCAGGTTCTGAAAAAATAGCATAATGCCTATTCCCGTTATTGCTCCAAAAATAGTAAAAGGGGCGTGACTTTTTAATTCTTTAGAAATCCGCTCAATCATTTACCTGCCGTCTCTACTCTATCTCTATTTTTAATCCTGCGCCGACTCTAATAAAATCTTCTTTGAATTTTTCTTCAAATAGATTGATTGCCCTCTCGCCTGTACAATGGCAAGGCGCAGCCTTTTTCACTCCCATTTTTTTAAATTCCTCAACTATCCTATTTAACCCAAAAGACATTCCCAGATGAAAACCACCCAAGACCAAATAGACATCTTTATCCAACTCTTCTTTAATTATTTGGACTATCCTTAGGATTCCCGGATGGGCGCAACCGGTAATTATCACTAAACCTTCGTCTGTCTGCACTGTGAGCGGAATCTCCTTCAGGCCTAAGCTACCCATTTCCGGGCCAACATACACACCTTCAAAAATTGTGCGCAAATCTTTGACCAAAACAAAATTTACTCTTTCTGATTTAATCTTCTCTTGAAAACTGGCGGGATAAGATTTTCCAAAATAGAGTGTACTGTTTTTGTTTTTTCCCAAAACGCTACTCAAGCCACCGGTATGGTCCCAGTGGTTATGGGATAAAGCTATTGCATCAAAATTCTCTGGATTGATTTGCAGATTCTTTAAATTTGATTCCAATTTTTCCGCATTATCTCCTGTATCGAAAAGAATCCTTTTACCAGAGCATTCAACTAAACAGGAAAAACCCCAACCTGATTTCAAGTTCTTATCATGTAACTGATTGTCATAAGTTATAGTAATCTTTGTATGATCCACCATTTAACCTCCCTTTAAACTCTTATCGATTGTGTCGTCTGGCAACATATTATCGGGATGATAGACGCCTTTTTCTTCCATCTTTTTTCTCACGCAATTGGGATTATCCATCCAGCAATAATCCTCAATCCACTTCTTATCTAATTTGCCTTGTTCATAAAACACTTTAAGAGGACAGAGATTAAGCCACTCACAGACTTGTCTGCCTTTCATGGACAAATTTCCTTTTCACAAATTAAAACCCAATGGCATCTATCTTCGTAGCTTTTGATTTCATATCCTAAGCGGTGAAAATAAGAATAGACATAATCCCGGTTAATACCGCTATCTTGATGTATGCGTCCTTCTTCTCTATGGACAGAGTTTATTATCGCCATTCCATTTTTATTAAAATCCGCCAAAATCAGTTTGCCGTTTGCGCACAAAACCCTGTCTGTTTCGGTAAACATTTTATCAACGTCATCTATATGATGGAGCAAACCCACGTTAACTACATTTCTAAAACTATTATCTGCGAAGTCTAAAGATTTCCCATCCATCACATAAAATTTTACCCGGGGAAGCACATTGGCATAGGCAAGATTTAAGACTGTGGTCTTTAAGGATTCCCTGTCGTTATCTATGGCAACAAACTGATAACCCGCTTTTGCCAGGACAACTGTGGTATAGCCGTTACCGCTGCCAACTTCTAAGATACTGTCTTGTAAATCGTTAGCTTTCTCTAAAATAAATTCTCGGCTCCTTAAAAGATCCAGTCCTCTCTTTTTATAAAGAGAAATCCGTTCGCTAAAGTGCCGATGGTTTTGCTCTATCTCTTCAGGTTTTAGCTTTGGAATGTATTGCATATTTAATCAAGGAAGTCTTTAAATAACCTCTTTGGTATACCTATTGCTAAATTATCTCTCCTCATATCGGCGAAATTGCGTGAATCGTCACAACCAAATGAAAGGGTAATCTTTTTTTCTAAATAGGTCCGCACTGCAATGCAGCCACAAATGGACATCATCGTGCATAAAGAAACATCCAGGCTTTCACCTTGGTGACTATGATATATTTTCAACAAATTCATAATTTCTCCTGGTGGCATATATGACATTATCATGTCCGGCTCGCCTTCGGTATTCAGTCCTATATATTTGGGTGCCTTTTTAAAATAAGGCACTTCTGCAAGCATTGATTCTAGAATATTCTTCTGCGTTTTTCGTTTATCATAGCAACCTTTCAAAAGCTCATCTTTATAATTAGACCTCCAACCAAAAGCATATTGTGCACCCGCACAGGATATACTGTCTCTATCTAAAAGAACAGGATGCATTATGGCTTCTCTTGTTGCCTCGCAAAATCTTACACCTTCTAACCTTTTAACATCTTTGAAGTTCGGCTTTTCTGTATAAAATTTTACCTTAATCCATTGAGTTCTGAATTTATCGGAAAATTTCCGCTTAACCATTTTTTCCTCCCTTCAAAATTTTATTTTGCGGTTAGCACATTTCTCTTTGTAATTTTTCCCAGATTTCACTAATTTCCTCTTTAGCTCTGCCGTCTGGATATTCTATAATTGTCTTACCTTTTACCATTGCCTTTACCATAGATTTATCGAAAGCAATCTTACCGAGAAGCTGGATATTGTTACTCTGGCAATACTTCTCTAGTCTTTCGGTCATATCTATATTCAAATCATATTTGTTAATCACTAATTTAACAAGGATTTTAAAATGCCTGGCTACGCTAATAACTCTATCTGCGTCGTGTAATCCGGATAAGCTTGGCTCAGTTACTACCAGGGCACAATCTACTCCAGAAAGAGAGGCAATTACCGGACATCCTATCCCTGGTGCGCCATCAACAATTACCCAATCCAAATTTTGTTTTTCTGCCAGTTCCTTTGCCTTTTGCCGAACTAAAGAAACAAGTTTTCCCGAATTTTCCTCAGCAATCCCAAGTTTTGCGTGAACCATCGGGCCAAATCTTGTGTCCGATATAAACCATTCTCCTGCTACGTTTTCTTTCATCTTGATTGCCTGCACAGGACAGATAAAGCTACAGAAGGCACAGCCTTCGCAAGAAATAGGGTCTATTATAAAATCGTCACTTATGGCATTAAAGCGGCAAACAGTAATACACTGGCCACACTGTTGACAAAGCTTCTTGTCAATCTTTGCAGTTACTCCACTCCTGAATTGGTGTCTTTGCTTTATTTTCGGCTTAAGTAAAAGATGTAAATCCGCAGCATCTACATCGCAATCGGCCATAACTTTATTTTTAGCCAAAGCAGCGAATGCCCCCGTAATTACGGTTTTACCCGTGCCACCTTTTCCACTTATAACAACTACCTGTTTCATGCGCTCTCCAGCATTACACAAACCTTATAGACAAGTTGAATATCATTTTCCTTGCAGAATTCTATGGCTTCGTCGCTTTCGGCCCCAGGCTGAAACCAAATTCTGGATATCCCCTTCTCCTTACATTCCCTAACAATTCTTTCGGTAACTTTCGGCGGGGTAACTATATCGGCTACATCGCAAACTACGGAAATATCTTTAACGCTAGCATGACAGGTTAAACCCTCAACTTCTTTGAGGCGGGGATTGACCGGATAAACCTCATATCCCCTCTCCTTAAGCGTTCTTAAAATCCGGTAGGCGTATTTGGACTCATTTCTAAATGAACCTACGATTGCAAAACGCCTTTGTTTTAGAAAATCTCTGATTAAATCTTGCAATGTTTTATATCTTCAAACAATTGGATAAATTTTTGTCTAAAATCTGAATACTCATCTACAAGGGGAATACCTTTTGAATAAGCCATTGCGATTTCTTTCTTAAAAGGGATGCGCATTAATATATAAATATTTTCTTTCTTGCAATAATCCTCTACCCCTTTATCTCCCAAATCAGAGCGGTTGATAACTACTCCAAAAGGGATTTTAAGCTTTTTCAAAACCTCAACTGCTAAAGTCAGGTCGTATAGACCAAAAGGGGTGGGCTCGGTAACTAAAATACAAAAGTTACTTTCCTTGATTGCTTCAATAACAGGACAGGAAGTTCCCGGTGGGACATCAATAATAACAGTTCTGGTAGGGTTTATATATTTTTTCACCGCCCTGATAAGCGGTGGCGACATAGCCTGGCCAATATTGAGCCGGCCGTGAACAAACTGAAGACTGTCTTTAGTTCCTATCTCTACAAAGCCTATTTCTTTATTAACCTCTTTTATTGCTTCTTGAGGACAAAAATAGCTGCAGGCGCCGCAGCCGTGACAGAGTTCCCGAAACACTAAAACATCCTTTTTTAATACTGCTATGGCATTATAGGCGCAGACTTCGGCACACCTGCCGCAAAAATTACACTTGTCCTTGTCGATTTCGGGAACAGGAATGAAGACAGAAACCTTATTCTTTATCTGGGGCTTAAGAAATATATGGGCATTGGGCTCTTCCACATCGCAGTCCAAAAATTGGATATTGGAAAGGGATAATGCTAAATTGACGGCAACAGTAGTTTTACCTGTGCCACCTTTTCCGCTGGCAACAGAAATAATCACGGTAAATTACTCTATTCTCTAATCATCTTCGCCCCACATTTGGGGCATGCCATATTATAACAAGGTCTGCCAACTTGATGAGCTACCTTGGCACCACAACTTGGGCACTGACAGAAACCACTGGGTCCTGCTCCAGGTCGATTGCCACCCATTCTACCGCGGCCTCCGCCGCGGCCTCCGCCACGGCCCATACCTCTACCTGTTCCGGGGCCGCCTCCTGTTGGTCCTGTTCCATCTCCAAATGGCATATCAAACACCTCCTCTTTTTTATTCCGGAAGCGAAATCGCTTTCTTCGGACACTCCTCTACACATGTACCACAATCTACACATTCATCATTTACAGATGCCTTTTCATTTTCAACTTTTATAGCATTCACAGGACATACTTCCACGCATTTACCACAACCGTCACATTTCTCTAAATTTATTTTGATTGCCATTTAGTAAACTTCCGTATAAACATTAACTTTGTCCGGGATTTTGCCCTTTTGGCGGCAGACCAAATTTAGAGCCAACACTTGGGCCTTGGGTTGGTTTAAATTCCCCTTTGTTATATTTTTCGACTACTTCTTTAACGCTGCCGGATATGCCGGCAATTACCTCCACTCCTGCTGCCTGGAGAGTCTGAAAGGCATTGGGACCAACATTGCCAGTGAGAATAGCTTTGACATTTTTGCCCGCCACAAGTTGGCCTGACTGTACCCCTGCTCCGCCCATAGCCGATATATTAGGATTCTGAATTGCTTCGAATTCTTGTGTCTCTGGATCTACAATGATAAAATATTGACAGCGGCCAAACCGTGGGTCCACTTGTGTATCTAAGTTATTTCCTTGCGCAGTTACGCAAATCTTCATTTTCCCTCCTTAACTTTCTTCTGGGTGGTCACACTCTGTCTTCTCTATCCCATACCCTCTACCTAAACCAGGCCGGCAAAGACTCTCTCCGCCCTTAAGAGTACCTTTGAGAAGCTGGTCGATTACCTCACCTATTTTACCACTAATCCCCACAATTGGCTTTATCCCTAACTCATCAAAAAAGCCGCTTGCACGCATACCCATTCCACCTGTAACAATAACCTCAACACCCTTTTCGTGAAGGAATTGGGGAATAAATCCCGGGGAATGCCCGGGATTGGCAATCACCTCTTTCCTTACGACATTACTATCTTCTATGTCCACGATAGTAAAATGGGGACATCTTCCAAAGTGAGGTGATACAAAATCTCCATCTGTGGATATTGCTATACGCATATTATCTCCTATTATCTTAACAATAGCGTAAAACGCAAAGCGAAAAACGCAAAACTAAAGTTTAAAACTCAAAACGTTTTAAATTTTACACTTTAACTTTACGCTTTGCGCTTTGCACTTTGCGCTACTTGGTCTTCTTTGCCGCAGATACTAATTCACTTATCCGGTCGTTTATGGCCTTGATATCCTCTTGCATTGCTTTGGCCTGTTCTTTAAGCATATCTGCTTCCTGTTGAGGAGTCATATTAGGAGCATAGGGATAGCCACCATACGCAGCTGGATAAGAAGGAGCACCATAAGCATCACCATAGGCATAAGGATAGGCAGCTCCAAAGCCAAAACCTCGGCCCCAGCCACGGCCTCTGCCGCGTCCTCGGCCCCAGCCACGGCCAAAACCAAACCCACCCCTTCCGGGAATTGGATTTATATAACCGGGCGCAGAATAGCCTGCGCAATAACCTGCAGCGCGACCTGTCATTGGACCCATTCCTGCTGGTCCTGTTCCGTCTCCACCTGGCATCTTAATCACCTCCTTCAATAAGCACACAATTTATGTCCTTCAATAAACTCAAGTAATGAAAATTATTTTCATCTATAGGCAAAAATACTATTTTTTGCTCTGACATCTATCGCATAATCCATAAAATTGCATAACGTGATTTGTAATTTTAAAATTATATTTTTTAGAAAGGCCTCTCTCTGTCTCCTGTAACAATTCTACCTCATCATCGATAAATTCTGTATAATCTATCACCCGGCCGCAACGAGTACATACTAAGTGATGATGGTGCCTGACCCCTTTTGGCCCTACGGCTAATTCATACCTTGCCCGTCCATCGCCAAAATCAAACTTAAAGATTAGGCCCATATGCACAAGTAGTTCCAGTGTCCGATAGATAGTAGTAAGGCCTACTGCCGGATCGACCTTATGTACAGCCATATATACATCTTCAGCACTGAAATGTTTCTGGGTTCTAGTCAGCACATCCAAAATAGCCTCTCGGGGAGCAGTAACCCGAAAACCCGCTCCTCTAAATCTACCGTGCCACCAGGGTGACCCCATTCCAAATCCTCTTGGCACTATATCATCTCCTTATTGATAATGGTTTCCATTACCAAGTATATACTATAAACCCACTCTTGTCAAGTATTTTTTCATTATCAAGGTTGAGCCTCAATAATTTTAGATTAGCAGATGCGAGGTAGTTGGTCGGACTCCAACATTGGTAGGATACGGCTTGAACCAAGCCTGGTCTTTAAATAGACCTCATCCTTATGGGTAGATGTGACTTTTCCAATAATCCGGGCTGCTCTGCCTATTGCCTGCTTTATCTTAGCGGCATCTTTTTCGCGCACAAAACAAACAAACTTGCCCTCATTGGCTACATATAAAGGGTCGAACCCTAATATATCACACATCTTCCCCACACTTGGCTCGATGGGAATATCTTGCTGATCAATTTCTATTCCCAAATTTGAACTCTGGGCTATTTCGTTTAATACGGTAGCTAAACCGCCACGGGTGAGGTCACGCATAACACTAATATTCCGCGAAGCGCTCAGGCACCTCTGGACCACAAAATTAAGACTCTGGCAATCGCTCTTAATCTTCGAAGCAAACCCTAAGTTTTCCCGGGCATTAAGAATAGCCATTCCGTGCTCGGCTACTCCTCCATTGATCACAATTAAGTCGCCGAGTTTTGCTTCTGCCTTAATCTGCCCTGAATAATTTATTACCCCAATACCAGAGGTGTTGATAAATAACTTATCCGCAGCTCCTCTTTCTACAACTTTGATATCGCCGGTAACCACAAGAACTTTCGCTTTGACTGCTTCTCGTTTTATCGAACGCACTATCTTTTCTAATTGCCCAAAACTAAATCCTTCTTCGATAATAAAAGACAGGGAAATAAAAAGGGGCCTGGCCCCTTTCATCGAGATATCGTTTACTGTGCCGCAGACAGCAAGCTTCCCTATATCTCCTCCGGGAAAAAATAGCGGTTTGACTACATATGAATCTGTGCTGAAAGACAACCTAACTTTATTTATCTTAATTTCTGCGGCGTCGGAGAGTTCATCCAATATTTTATTGGAAAGTTTGACGCGTAAACTCTCAATAAGCTCGTGCATTAACCTTCCGCCGTTCCCATGCGCCAGAGTTATTTTCTTTTGCATCCTGCTACGCTCCATATCTGTAAAATGCTGCGCAAGTTCCTTCAGAAGATACCATGCAAGGTCCAATGGGATTCTGTGGTGTGCATACCTTCTTAAATAAGCGGCAATCCCGGGGAGACTTTATGCCCTGCAACACTTCGCCGCAGATGCATCCTTTCGATTTAATCGCTTTAGGCAGCTTAATTTTAAATTCCTTTTCCCCGGCAAACTCTTTAAATTCTTTTCTTAACTTCAGGCCGCTTCTCTTGATTACTCCCAGCCCTCGCCACTGCGAATCACAAGGCATAAAAATTGAACCTAAAATCCGTCTTGCTCTAATATTGCCCTCTTTTTTAACCGCCCTTTTATATGCGATTTCTACTTTATATGCGTGCTTTCTTATCTGTTCTATTAAGCATTTAATTCCCTTGATAATGTCAATTTCATCAAACCCCGTAATAACACAGGGTTTTTTATAGCGCCTGGCGAGTTTTTCATAAGGTGCGCTTCCGGTAATTACGCTTACATGTCCCGGGCAAATAAAACCATTTACCTGCACTTTTTTAGATTGAGCGAGATGTGTAAGTGCAGGAAAGATAAGTTTAAAGTTGGACAATACAAAGAAGTTCTTAATCCCCTGCCTTTTCGCCTCCAGTATTGTCGCTGCTACAGTGGGTGAGGTTGTCTCAAAGCCTATACCCATAAATACGATTTTATTATGAGGATTATTACGGGCAATCTTCAAGGCATCACGACAGGAATAGACTACACGCACATCGGCGCCGCTTCCCTTGATCTTCTCAAGAGTGCCCCTGCTTCCGGGTACGCGCAGCATATCGCCAAAAGTTGTCATAATTACGTCTTTTATCCGCGCTATCTCTATCGCCCGGTCAATATCGCTTTGTGGGGTTACGCACACCGGGCAACCCGGGCCGGAGATAAGTTCTATCGATGAAGGTAAAAGCTTCCTTAACCCAGCTCTAGCAATAGCCATAGTGTGCGTTCCGCATACCTCCATCAACTTTATTTTTGCTGTCTTCATAACGCCTCTTTTAATTCTTGTAGAACCTTTAAGGTATCCTCTGCGTCACTCTTTTCAACCTTGCCAATGGCAAATCCGGCATGCACAAGGACATAGTCGTCCTTTTTCACGCCATTTAATATTCCCAGAGAAATCTCTTTGGAGACTCCGCCGAAATCCACAATCGCGGTATCTTTTCTTATATCTTTAACCTTTGCGGGTACAGCAAGACACATAATATTGCCCCAGTGATATATTGAAGTCGTTGAGGGCTGTTTTATTCGTAAATACATTAAGGCCGGAAGCGGATATCTGTTTAATTACTTTTGTCTTTAAGAAATTATTCTGAAATACTCCGCCGCTTAAGGCCACATCTTTAATGCCGGAAGTCTTTGACAACTTTCTGAGCATCCTCACAATAATTTCCACCATAGAATTGTGAAACTTAGTAGCAATAAGGCGCTTATCTTTGCCACTGTTTAAATCTTTAAGCATCCCTAAAAATAGTCCATCGGTATTAATTACAGTAGATCCATTTTCTTTACCTGCATCAAATCTATAACAGGTATTTACATTTTCATCGCACATCGCTTCCAGTTTAATCGGGCCTTCCGCTTCATATGAGGCACAGACACACACGCCCAGAAGCGCAGCCGCGGCATCAAAAAGCCTGCCTGCGCTGGAAGTCTTTGGTGAGTTTATATATTTTGACATCATCGCAAGGATTAGTTGTTTATCCTTTTTGCTGACAGCGGTTAAATAAGGAAGAACTCTTTCCCCCAGAATGCTTAAGGCCATCCGCCAGGGTTCATTCACAACTCGATCGCCTCCGGGCATCATCCTGTATTTAAGATGGGCTATACGCTTAAATCCAGACCTATTAACTAAAAGAAACTCACCACCCCAAGAATTTCCATCCAGACCATAACCCGTCCCGTCGAAAGATACGCCAATAACTGAATTTTTTAAATTATGTTCCTGCATCACGCTCGCTATATGGGCATGGTGGTGTTGAACTAGTTGAGAGCTGAGGGTTGAGAGTTCATAGTTGAATTCTTTGGCAAAGAGCGAGGAAAAGTAATCGGGATGTAAATCGTAGGCAATAATGCTGGGCTTAAATTTCTTAGCGGCTTTATGTACTTCCTTCTTAAAGAGTTCAAAGTTTTGCGCTTGGCTTAAATCTCCTATATCGGGCCCAAAATGTAACGAACTACCTTTGGCCAGCAAAAACCGATTCTTTATATCCGCGCCTAAGGCAAGGATTGTTTTATTCCACATCAAAGGACACAACCTCTATTCTTGAGCCGGGGAAAAAGCTAATTTCGAGCTTCGCATTTTCTAACATAGTCCCACCTGCCAAAACGGCAAAGGTCTCTCTAAAAGACTCTTCTTTAACTCCGGTAAACGTTCCGACCTTCAGTCTCACTTTAGATACAGACTTTGCCCCTTCTTTTTGGGCATGCCCGGAGACTCCTTTTATTATCGGCTCGATTAAATGTGATTCATGCATTGTCTATCTCCTTAATCCACTCTGCTATCTCCCCAACTGTCTTTTTGACGTTATCGGACATCTCCTGGCCAAAGGAAAGACTCTCTGGTTGAACACCTAACATATAGATATCGGCAGAAGTCTCCTTCTCCAGGTATTCAATAAACATCTTTGGCGAGATATCGTGTGTAGTTAAGCCGCAATTTAAGATTTCCTCCTTTTTTAAAATTCCATACTCTCCGGGCGAAAGCCCCAAATGCAGGGCATCAATGATTAAAATGGTATCAGGCTTCTCCCGCACAATCTTGCCGGTGAAATTTTCTGGCGCATTTCCTGCATCCAGACACACTGCTTTTATTTTCCCTTTTAATCTCTCAATCAGGGCAGGGCCAAGCCCGTCATCCCGGCGCAGGGTATTACCAATACCAACAATAACGATTTTTCCTTTGAATATATCTTTTAAGATGGAAGATTGCATTTTAGCTGGTTGTAAGAGTAGTCTTTCTCCTACACCGGGCACAGAGAATCTTTACGCGGTCCGAGCGCCCTTTATCCTTGAGGGCCGAGATGATATTTTCATCTATGATTCCTAAATTCCTCAGGCGGGATAGATATAAGGTAGGACTTGAATAGGCCAATTCTCCAATTTTTTCCGCAATCCACTTCAGGTGGTCACGACAGGCAATTGGTTTACCGCATATCTCGCATAACTGTAACTCTTTATCAATCGTCTCATAAGATTCTTTTTTTCGATCAAAGAAGGAAAGCTCCCAATCGCTGGATTGTTTGATTCCTTCACCCCCGGCAATACAAACTGCTTCACACTGTCCGCAAAATATACATATATCTGTATAATGAATCATCACTCTCCAGGAATGTCCTTTTTTGTCGACTATATCCTTGTGGGCAATTGCCCCCACCGGGCAAACCTCCTCACAGGCCAGACACCCCACGCATTTTTCTTCATTAAACTTAGGCTGACCCCGGAAATTCGGATGGGGCTTGTGTTGCTCTTTAGGAAATTTGGATGTATAAGGCCCTTTGATTAGTGCCGTTATCGCCTCTTTTAATTCTCTCAGTTTCGGTAATCTCATAGTTTTTATCTTTTACCGTATACGGAATACGGCTCCTACGCTTCCCCTTCCTTATCCTCAGCATACCTATCGATAACGCTTCCTTCCCAGAGTTTTACGCCTGAGCGGTGTGCACCGCGGGCTATGGCGTGCGCTGACACTGGTGATGTCAAGACAAGAAATACTATACACAAAAGCGCTTTTATGCCAGCGGCACTAAATCCCACTATGAGAAAGACGCCAAACAAGATACTGCAAGTGCCCAGAGTAACACATTTGGTAGCTGCCTGTAGACGATTATATACATCCGGAAGTCGCACCAAACCAAGACTCCCGAAGACATCAAAGGCAAACCCCACAGTTATAAATATCAATCCTATTATATCAATCATCGAACCCCTTTCCCTCTAAGTACTTGGAAAGTGCGAGTGTGCTGATAAAACTCTGCAGTGCCCAGGCTATTCCAATATCAATATACCAGGACCTATTCGTGGAAATCGTCAATATTGCACATAAACCTATAATTAAAATACCCAGGATATCTATAGCTACAATCCTGTCTGCGCCTGTAGGACCTCTGCATATCCGATAAAGACAGAGGCAGCAGGCCAGAATAATTATGTAAAGGGCTCTGCCTAAAAAACCTATAAAGGGGAGGTCGGGATAGAAAAGAAACGGAAAAGGCCGCAGAATGATTAAAGCTACTATCCCTGCTAAAACAATCGCACCGATAAGCCAGCGTTTTCTTTTCACTTACAAGTCTCCTCTAATGAACACATCACTTAGCGAACATAAGTGTGAGTTAAGTGATAAGTGCGAATTAGACCCTTGACATCTTTGATGCCAAGGGTAAATTCAGCCACAGACTTATGTTCACTTCGTTCCATAAGCCTGGGCTTCATTTAGTCAAAAATCTTTTTGAGTATCTTTTCAAAACGCTCAACAATAATCCTGGTGGCCGGCTCAACATCTTTTGCCTTTACGTCAATCCAGTGCACATATAAGACGCTATTATCCCTATCGATATCAACACTCAAAGTCCCGGGAGTAAGTGTGATGGAATTGGCTAAAAAAGTAAGCGCTGTGTCCGACTTTAAGCGAGTTTTAACCTTGACAATCCCCGGATTAATCGGAAGCTCGGGATGCAAAACACGCCAGGCCACATCCACGTTGGCCTTAATGCATTCCCACAAAAATTTAGGCAGGTAATCGACAATAAAATACCAATAACGCAAGGGGTATTGTTTGAGAATTTGCGGTCGCTGGATAAATAAATCGCCACTGATAAAGGCGACAAACCAGGCGACAAAAATACCGACGAGCAGGTGCTGCCAATCCGGCACCCAGTTTAAAAGTGACCAGACCAAAAAAGCGATTAAAAATAAAACTATTCTTAATTTCACTTACTTTATCCCCTTTAAAACTATAGCCGAGTATCTCGTGCCTTCTAAAAGGACTTTCTGGGCTCTCTGGAGAAATACTTCCTGCACACTAGAAACAAGCAACACTCCCCCTACTAAACAGATAAGTGCCAATGAAGCCATGGACAATTTCATAAATATGGGCACTTCTTTTATTTTAATTAGGTTCACTTTCAAATTGCCAAAAAATGCGTATTTCAATACCTTCGTAAAAGAGGCCAAAGTTAATAAGCTGGCTAAAACAGCCCAAAACGCATAGCCAAGCCTCCCCGCTTCAACCGCAGCGATTATAATAAACAATTTACTCCAAAAGCCATTAAAGGGAGGGACGCCGGCAATGGACATAGAGGCCACAAGAGTTGTTGCGCCTGTAAGAGGCATCTTTTTATTCAATCCCCCCATCTTTTGTAAATCGCGCGTGCCGGTTGAGTATTCTACAGCTCCAGAATTCAAAAAGAGCAGCGACTTAAATATAGAATGATTAAAAAGATGAAACAGCCCTGCTAATATCCCTAAGGGTGTACCCAGGCCAATACCCAGAACCACATAACCTATCTGACTTATGGAATGGTATGCTAAAAGTCGCTTGAAGTCCCATTGTCCGACGGCTAAAACTACACCCACAACCATAGACAAAACCCCTAAAAACATCAATATGGAAGATAGTCTACTATCTACTCCAATTATGTTATAAAATATTCTGCATAGTGCATATACACCAAGTGATTTTATCAACACACCTGAAAGCATTGCTGATATAGGTGCCGGAGCAGAAGGATGGGCATCAGGAAGCCAGGCATGAAAAGGAACAAGCGCGGCCTTAAGCCCAAAGCCCATCAAAAACATTACACTGACCATAAGAGTTAAATTTCCAATTCCCTTTTGCGCCAAAATATTTCCCATATCCGCCATGTTCAATGTGGAAGTATACCCATATAGAAAGGCAATACCAAGGAGAATAAAGAGCGAGCCCACTGTGCCCATAATCGCATATTTAAACGCGGCCTCAAGTTCATGGCGCTCTGTGCCAAAGGCAACCAAGGCATAACTGGCTACACTGGCAATCTCTAGAAAAACAAATAGATTGAACATATCGCCTGTGACTATCACGCCGTTCATCCCGCCGAGCATTAAAAAGAACAGTGTATAGAACTTCCATTTAGCAGTAAATTTCTCCATATAATTTAC
>CAZEQA010000010.1:0-17955 GCA_964514265.1 uncultured Planctomycetia bacterium
GAGTTTATTAATTTTTCGGATTGTTTTTATCATTCCAAAGAGTGCTACAGGAAATTTTTGACTTATCGCCTGGTCAATCCTAAAAAGATCCGTCATATCACCAGAAGTAAAGAGGAAAAGGGAATCAAGGGTGCGCTCAAACGCATCTTTCTCTGGATTGGTTTGACCTTTTCTTATCTTGTCTGGGGTCATGGAGAGCGCCCTTTAAGGACATTCTATGCGGGAATCTTTGTAGTCTTTTTAGCGGCAATTTTTTATAGCCAGGGATTTCTCCTTAAAGGAGGAGTAGTCCTTAAGCCGGATTTCTTGCAGGCCTTCTATTTTAGCGTGGTTACATTTACTACCGTCGGCTATGGAGACTTGACTCCTTTAGGATTGACTAAGTTGGTAGTAATATTTGAGGCCTTTTGCGGCATATTTATTATTCCTCTTTTTGTAATTGGTCTATCCAGGAAATATTTACGGGTTTAAAGCGCGCAATCAAAGAAGGAAAGTGCAAATTTTGCGGACATAAAATTTCGGGAATATGGCAGTGAAGAGATATTCTATGAAACCAGGCAATAAGCTCAAGAAGTTGCTGGCCGAATACGGAAGAAAGATTGCCCGCCGCCACCTGGTTATGGGGGCGATGGGAAATATAAGCGTAAAAGAGTCCGGAGTAGTTTGGATAAAGCGAGGCGGGGCTTGGCTGGAGAGGGCTAGGCCGCAAGACTTTATTGCGGTGGATGTTAGAGGTGGCCGGGCTAAGTCTGGCCGCCTGCCGAGCAGAGAGGTGTTTCTGCATCTTGGTTGCTACAAATCCAGAGCTGATATCGCTGCGGTTGTGCATACCCATCCTGTTATGGCCACGGCCCTGGCTACGGCGGGTGTTAATCTGAATAGAAACTCGCCAGTAGTTGATTCTAAGATTGCGACCTTGCGTTATTATCCTCCCGGCTCAAAAAAACTGGCTGGTGAGGTGAAGCGGGCAATAAAGAAGGCAAATGCAGTAATGCTGGCAAATCATGGCCTGGTGACAGTGGGAAAGGATATACAAGAGGCCTTTCGCTTAACTTGTGCCTGCGAAGAAGCAGCAAGAAGAATTTTATTAAATTTGCGAAAATAACTTTATTTTTATCCTGAGATAAGGTAAAATTAATGAGGCCCAGACTTATGATAGGACTCATTATATGAAAGAATATGATTTCGGGCTTAACTGGAGCGTAAAGACCAAGGAACAGTTCATCAATGCCCTCAAAGATGCCTGTGGTAAGAGGGGTCTATCTTTTCTCTGGATTTGCGATGACAATATTAGAGATATAATCAAACGACTGGAAGGGGGAGAAGTTAAGGTAAAATTTCTTTTAGATACCGAGGCCACTTATAATAAGGAAAAGGACCCTTACGCCCGCGTCTGTTATGCGGTTAAAGATGCAGGCGGGGTAATCGTTAATGACCCCGACCGGGCAAGAGTTGCTGTGGATAAATCTGTGATGCACTACGAATTGGTCAATGCCGGGATTAACACTCCTTATTCAATAATCGTGCGCAACTGGGAACCCCATTCTTTTAAGCTTACTGAGGAAGAAAGAAAAAATCTGGGAGTTCCCTTTGTAATTAAACCGGCATGTGGTTATGCCCAGAGAGGGGTAGTCGAAGAGGCCCACGGAACAATTAAGGAGATTGCCCAGGCGCGCAATTTTGACCGTGGCGATAACTTTCTTCTGCAGGAGAAGATCAACCCTGTGGAATTGGGCAGTAAACGGGCCTGGTTTCGGGTGTTTCATGTCTTTGATACGATAATCCCTTGTTGGTGGGACGACCTTACTGCACACTATGAACATCTTACAGAAGAAGAATTTAGAAATCATCACCTCTCGCCTCTGGTCAAGACTGTGGCTAAGATTGCCGATATCAACCCGATGGTCTGGTTTTCAACAGAGATAGCGATTGATAAGAAATTTGGCCAACCGCGTTTTGTTGCTGTGGATTATGTGAATGACCAGTGCGATATGACTGCCCAGTCTCAAGATAAGACCGGCGTTCCTGATACCATTGTTGAGTTTACTGCCAAATGCATCATTGAGGCTGCGCATCATCTGGTGCATAATAAGGAGATGGATAAAGAATATACTATCTGGTTTCGCCATGGCAAGAAAGTTCAGTTAAGAGGCCTGGGAGATACGCCGGAACCCTTAACTCCGACACCCGAGGAGAGAAAAAGCGCCTGACCCCTTTTAAAAAAAAGCGCCTGACCCCTTTTTGTTAGGAGGTATAAATGGAAGTCAAAGAGATAAAGATAGAGGAGTTAAAGCCAAAACAATTCATCGAAGAAAAGATAAAAGAGATTTTTTCTAGTGTCGGCGATGATTTAGCGATTAATGCCTTGTCCGGCGGGGTCGATTCTTCAGCCGTGACTATGTTAGGCCATAAGGCATTAGCTGGGAAGCTGAAGACATATTTCGTCGAAAATGGCCTGATGCGGCAGGATGAGCCGCAAAGGATTGCCTCTCTATTTAAGGAATTGGGTGTAGCGGTAGAAATAGTTGATGCCCGGGAAGAATTCTTTAATGCCCTAAAGGGTCTAACCGACCCTGAGGAAAAAAGAGAGGCCATCACCCGGACATTTTACAAAGACGTCTTTGGCCGGCTGGTAAGAACGAACGGCGCAAAATACCTTCTTCAGGGCACAAATTATACAGATGTCGAGGAGACTGTCGCCGGAGTTAAACGGCAGCACAATATTCTTGAGCAACTGGGGATTGATACACAGGAGCAGTTCGGCTATAAAGTTATTGAGCCGATAATCCAGCTGAGAAAAACGGCAGTTCGAGAAATAGCCAAAGCCCTGGGACTTCCCGAAGAATTATATAACCGGCCGCCTTTTCCGGGACCGGCCTTATCCGCGCGGGTAATCGGCGAAGTTACCCCCGAAAGGATAGAGACTGTAAGGTGTGCCACAAAGATTGTAGAGGAAGAACTATCTAAGACCAAGGCATTTCAGTATCTGGCAATTCTGCATCAAGATAGAGTTACCGGAGTAAGGGCAGGCAAAAGAGATTATGGCCTGCAAATAGAACTGAGATGCTGGGAAAGTAAAGACGCACTGGTAGCAACACCCACAAAGCTCTCTTATGATATTCTGGAGAAGTTAGCTGAAAGGATGACCCGGGAAGTTCCCGGCGTGGTCAGCGTTACTTATAATATAACCAGAAAACCACCTTCCACCATCGAAGCTGTTTGAGAATAGAGGACATTTTATATGGATCCCAAGGTTCAAAATAGAGCGCTCAACTTTTCCATTATAGATGGGGCGCTCTCTGCAGTGATGGGTTCTCTCGCCGGCGGTATTTTTCTTATGGGCTTTGCCCTGAAGATTTTAAAGGCACAGCCGCAGCAGATAGGGATACTGGCGGCGCTGCCTATGTTTGCTAATCTCATTCAGATTTTCGGCTCATACATTATTGAGAAGACAGGCAAGAAAAAGACGCTCTGTTTTTTTAGTATTTTAGCCAGCAGGCTATTATGGGTTCTTATCATTATGCTTCCTCTGACAATATTTTCAGCTTTTTCGGATTGGCGGGTCTGGATATTAGTTTCTGTGATTGCCCTCTCGAGTCTCTTCGGGTCATTATCAGGGGTATCGTGGCTGGCCTGGATAAGTGATTTGGTGCCAGAAAATATTCGAGGCTCCTACTTTGGCAAGCGGAATATGATTGCCTCTGCCGGTGGTATGGTGGTTATACTTTTGGGCGGCAAATTTCTGACTATGTGGGAGGCGCGTTTTTCAGAAAGTGATCCTTACGGCTTTATAATTCTTTTTGTATTAGGATTAACAGCCGGTTTAATCGCTGTATGGTTTTTGTGGCGTATCCCTGAGACGGTGGCTTCAGAAAACAAAACAGGCACGGACTTCAATTTTTCTGTATTTTTTCAACCCTTGAAAGACAGAAATTTCTTGGCCTTAATCCTTTTTGTTTCCGCCTGGATGTTTGCCATTCAGATTGCCGCCCCTTTTTATGGCGTATTTATGATTGAGAACTTAAAAATCAATTTCTCCGATATTACTATCTTTGGCACCTTTGCTACGTTGGCCACTCTGTTAATGATGAAGATATGGGGGCCAATCTCAGATAGATTAGGAAATAAACCCATAATTATTGTTTCCGGATGGATTCTGATAATTATCCCCTTTATCTGGATTTTGGCTCTTCCCGGAAAATTCTATATTCCGGTAATGCTTGCCCATATCCTTTCCGGCGCATTTATGGCCGGAGCCGTACTCTCCCAGTTTAATATCCTGATTAAGCTTTCTCCGCAAGCCGGACGCTCCGTATATCTGGCATTATTTGCCGCCATTACCGGCCTTGTGGGAGCAATAGCGCCGATTGTCGGAGGGATTTTATCGAATATACTGGCAGGAGTAAGTTTTAATTTCTTTGCTTATAACATTTCCAATCTACACCTTATATTTATTACTTCCTCGGTTTTGCAGATACTGACTATATTCTTTATTCTCAAAGTTAAAGAGCCGGCCGCAGCCACGCCTGTGGCGGTAGTGATGCAATTAAAAAATGACCTTAATCCTCAAGCAGGCATTGCCGGTTCTACCGATTTTTTAATGATAGAGCTTAAAAAGACCGAAGGAATCCTCAAGAAGATTGACCGGATTACCGATGAGCTGGCAGGTAAGTCTGAAGATAAGGTTAAGAAAGTGTTGGATAAAGGAGAACAGATTATCAAAAAGCCCTTGGACAAATTCAAGGACTTCCTAAAAAACGAATAGGAGGATTGCGATGGCTCAGTTTGCCGAGATATTTCATAGTTTGGTGGTTAAAAGGCTAAATCAGGTATTTCAATTTGCTACACAGGCTGCGCCCAAGGTTGCTCTTTCTCTGATTATTCTGCTCATTGGCTGGTTGTCTGCGCTTCTGCTTAAGAAAATAGTCATCAAGCTCCTTAAGGCATTGGGCTTTGATATTGTGTCCGAAAAAACGGGCTTAAAGAGTTTCCTGGCAAGAGGAGGCATCACCAGGACTCCTTCTTCTGTAATTGGCCTGGGCTTTTATTGGCTAATCATCTTTAGCGCTTTAGTGATGGTATTTAACACCTTAGAATTGGAAGTGGCTTCGCAGTTAGTAAAACAGGCCGTTTTTTTTCTACCCAGGATTGTTGTGGCCGCAATTCTCTTTGCTTTAGGGATATTCTTAAGCCAATTTATGGACAAATTCGTGCAGAAGACGGCACGCCTGGCCAATATCCCAATGCCTGGCCTTCTGGGCAAGGCAGCCGGTTACATAATAATTGCTTTAGCGGCAATGATAGCATTGAATTATTTAGGCGTGGCCGTATCCCTTATTGCTCAATACGCGTTTATTATTTTTGGCGTTCTGCCGCTTGCCGCCTGCTTAATCTTTCTTATCGGAGGAAGGGAGATAGTCGCAAGTATATTGGCGGGCAGATTCTTGGCGAAAGAATACAAAAAAGGCGAGAGGATAGAATTTGATTCCATATCAGGGGAGATTGAATCGGTTGGGGTTATAACTACAACGATAAGGAGTAACGAGGGATACATCCTAATCCCCAATTCAGAATTAGCTAAAAAGACAATAAAGAAAGAAATATAGTCCCTCCTTAAAGTTTTTTGTTTCCTCTGGACTTTTTAAAAGGTTTTAGTTATAATACATCTCTAATTGAAATGTGCTTGATATTGCAAAATCTTCGGTTGACTTTTCGCTGGAGATAAAAATATAATTATAGCACTATAGATTACTACAGTTGTTGAGGAGAGATAATAGTTGAAGTTTAGGGTGGGCATAGTTGGCTGCGGTAATATATTTCTGATGCATGCGCAATCCCTGGTTAACACCCCTGGCGTAGAAGTAACTGCCGTCTGTGATATCCGCCCCTCCCGGGCCCGCCAGGCAGCAAAGAGATATAATTGCCATTGCTACTTAGATTATACAAAGATGCTCCAGAAGGAAAAACTTGATGCGGTGCATGTCTTGACCCCCCACTATCTACACCCCCCCATGGCCATCCAGGCAATCAAAAGAAAAATCAATGTCCTCAGCGAGAAACCCATTGCGATTAATCCCTGCGATGCAGAGAAAATGATTAGCGCTGCCCGAAAGAACAAGGTGAAGCTTGGGGTAATCTCGCAGAATAGATATAACCCCGGAACGCAGCTGGTGAAGAAGCATCTTGAAAACGGAAGCTTAGGTAAGATTAAGGCCGCAAAACTAATCGTTAGCTATCATAAGCCGGATAGTTATTATAAGGCCAGCGACTGGAAAGGCCGGCTGGATAAAGAAGGAGGCGGCGTATTAATCGACCAATGCATCCATTTTATTGATGTCTTAAGATGGTTGATTGCTGACCGGGTGGAATATGTTGAGGCCAACATCGCCCGCCGGATGCATAAGTCGACTCAGGTGGAAGACCTGGCCGAAGGGCTGATTAAGTTTAAACAAGGGGCCTACGTCTGTTTTTATCTGATGAATTTCTACAGTTTTGATGCCGACCCGCAAATCGAGATGGATTGCCAGAAGGGGAGAGTGGAGATGGTTAAGGACTCCGCCCGCATTGGTTTCTATGACGGAAAAGAAGTTGAGGCAAAACCGAAACCAAGCGAATATATTGATTATGGCGCAAACCAAAGGGACTACTGGGGTTTTTGCCATTGGATACAGATCAAGGAGTTTTATCGGGCTCTCAAGGCAGGCCGGGAGCCCCAGATAAACGGAAAAGAAGCGCTCCAGACCCAGAGGATAATCTGGAGTATTTATCAGGCCGCACGGAAAAAGAGACGTATTTACTTCAGATAGCGTATAGCGTAGAGCGTATAGGAAAAATTTTATTTTCTATCCGCTAAACGCTATCCGCTAAACGCTAAAACATTGCTAAAAAAGGAGGGTTAATGATTAGAGCAGGAATAATCGGCTGCGGTAAGATTACCGAAAGAGCAAGCCTGCCCAATCTGGTGAATTACAAGCATAAATGCAGGGTTGTCTGCTTATGCGATATAATCACAGGCCGCGCCAAAGAACTAGCCAAAAAATTCGCCTTAAAGAATGTAGATATTCTCAAAGACTGGAAGAGATTAGTTAAGAGGGATGATTTAGACGCTGTTTTTATTAATACCCCGAATTACCTACATGAGAAGATGGCTGTTGCCGCAGCCCAAAACTCAAAGCATATCCTGGTTGAGAAGCCGATTACTATTTCCCTTAAAAGCGCCGATAATATGATTAAGGCAGCAAAGGAGTCCCGCGTCTTTCTTATGGTCGAGCAGACCCAGAGGTTTGACCCGGTGCATCAGGCGGCAAAGCGTGTCCTTGATTCAGGCATCTTGGGCAGGATTCATAATATCCGCGGAAGAATCGGCCACGCCGGTCCCAAATACTGGTCGGAGGGCAAAAGTAAATGGTATTACGAAAAAGGTAAATCCGGCGGCGGGTGTATGGTTGATATCGGGGTGCATATTGCTGATTTAGTCCGCTGGTTTAAGGTCAAAAAAGTGGTGGGGGTGTTCGCCCGCATTCAGACCCTGGAGAAAAATATACCCGTAGATGATAATGCCACGGTGCTGTTGGAGTTTGAGGACGGGGCCAAGGGAGATTTTGAATGCAGCTGGACCACTCGGCCCTACGAGGTGCTGACTTATGTTTATGGCGAAAAGGGTAAAATGACCACCAGTCTCGGCAGCAAAAATCCGGTGATACTCACCCTGGCTACCACCGGCAAGGGCAAGGACCCTAATTGTGTGCTCAAGGAAGAATATCCCCCCACGGGCCCAGGCGGGGGATGGGAAAATGCAGTTCACTATTTTATTGACTGCATCCAAAAAAGGCAAAAACCGTTTGTTTCCGGACAGGAAGGAAAAGAGACGCTTAAGTTAATCCTCGCCGCTTATGAATCGAACAAAAAAGGCGGATGGGTAAAAGTTAGATAGGAGGTAGTAAGACATGAAACTGGGATTATGCAGCTGGTCATGTCATAAGTCGTTGGAATCAGGCAGGCTCGATTTTGCCGGAGTGCTTAGGTTTTGCGCCCACGAGCTTAAATTAGGCGGAATAGATATTATTGCCGACCACCTGCCTAAGACAGATAAAAACTCCCTGATTGACTACAAGAAAATGGCCACTGATTTACAACTGAGCATTGCCTGTCTTTCTCCGGGAAACAATTTTGGCAAACCCAGGCAGAAAGAGCGAGATGCCGAGGTTGAAGCAGTGAAGAAGTGGCTTGAGACAGGATTCATTTTAGGGGCGCCGGTACTACGGATATTCTCCGGCTGGCCGTGGCCTGCTGAAGATAAGGAAAAGCTCTGGCCGGCAATGGTGGATTGCATCAGGGCCTGCGAAGAACCGGCAAAGGAGGCCGGCATAGTCCTGGCCATTGAGCCGCATAATGACGGGGGGTTTCTGCCCACGGCCGTGGATACCTTAAGACTGATTAAAGAAATCGATTCAGAATGGGTGAGGATAAACCTGGATACCGGCAACTATCACGATGCGGATATTTATCGGGGGATTGAGGACACTATCGCCTATGCGCCGCATATCCATGCCAAGGTCCACCATATCAGCGAGGAGGGGAAGGCGCTTGAATTCGATTATGACCGGATATTTACGATTTTCAAAAATGCAGCTTATCGCGGGTTTGTCTCTTTGGAGTTCGAAGGCCAGGATATGCATAATCAGGATGAGCTCACCTTTATCCCTAAGGCCGTAGGGATGCTCAAGGAATTTGCGCAAAAATATGGAATCTAAAAGAGGTTTCTTTAAAGAGGTATTCGAACAAAGGTATTCTTATTTGTTTATTGCCCCGGCGGTTATCCTGTTTTGTGTATTTGTATTTGTTCCTGTAGTTAGTTCCTTTTTCTTAAGCTTTACGAAGTATAATATCCTTGAGGCCCCGCGTTGGGTGGGGTTGGCTAATTACCGTCAGATGTTCTTTGATGACCCCCGGTTCTGGAAGGCCCTGCGCAACACCGGCTTTTATGTACTGGGGGTGGTGCCGCTGGGCATCTGGATATCGCTGTTATTGGCTGTAGCCATTGACCAGAAGATAAGGTTTAAGAATTTCTATAAAACAATCTTTTTTATGCCGGTAGTAACTTCGGTAATTGCCTATTCGGTAATCTGGAAATGGCTTTTTGCCGGAGAGAAATATGGCCTGATTAATCACTGGTTAATAAAATTGGGTCTGAGTCCCGTGGACTGGCTGATGAGCCCTACCTGGACGCTTCCGGCAATTATGATTATGTCCATCTGGGCGGGGCTGGGTTACAATATGATTATTCTTCTTGCGGGCCTGCAGACAATCCCCAATGTTTTCTATGAGGTCGCCGAGGTTGACGGCGCAAACAGCCGGCATAAATTCTGGCACATTACCTTGCCGCTTTTGCGCCCGACCCTGCTTTTTGTGGTGATTATGTCGGTGATTAACTCCTTCCAGCTTTTTGAGCAGGTCTATATTATGACCGGCGGGACCGGCGAGGGAGTGGGCGGTGTTTTGGATTGCGCCTTGAGTCTGGTGGCCTACCTTTACGAAAAGGGATTTCAGCGGTTTGAGATGGGCTATGCCTCAGCCATTGCTTATGTTTTGTTTGGGATTATTTTTCTAGCTACCTTAATTAACCTTAAAGTTGGTCGAGCATCCTTTGGGGGTTCCCCAAAGGAAAACTTTAATTTTTAACGTTCAACGCTGGCTGCACTTCCCAGCTTCTTTAATTGACAAATAGTTCTGAAAGTGCTATACTTTCAACTATTCACATAACGTCTAATGGATAAATATAGTTATGGAGTGCACTCAAAATGAAGAAAAAAATTCTCTTTGTCTCTGATTTTGACAAGACACTTTCTGTAGGAGATATAGGGTATATGCTAAGCGCAAAGTTGGGAGTATCTGCTCAAGCATTCGACCAGAAGATAGAAGAAATAAAACGCAGAAACATCGTACAACTTGGTGGAGAACTCGCACATTTGATAGTTCGGGATCCTGATTATGCCGGGAAAGTAAGTAAAGACCTTCTTTATGAAGTAGGCAAAGGGGTCGAGCTGAAAAAAGGGGTTACCGAACTAATGAAAATCTTAGGCCAAGGAATTGACAATTACCGTTTCAGCACGTATATAGTATCTGCAGCGCCTCGTGAGTGTGTTGAGAAAGCATTAGAACACATCTTTCCTGCTGAGAACGTCTACGGCACGACTTTTATTTATAAAAATGACATCGTCCAGGATGTTGAAAGGACTAATGCCGGGCATGCGAAAGTAGCCACTCTCGATATGTTAAAGGAAAAAGAGAATGTTCCCAGGAATGCCATAATATATGTAGGAGATAGTTTAAGCGATGTCCATGTAATGTTGCATATTATGTCCTACGATGGTTATGCAATAACCGTTTCTCCGTCACCTTACATGGGACACATCTGTCGAAAAAGTGTAATATCTGATAACGCTCTTTCTATTTTAGTACCTATTCTTGAAGACCTGTTAAAATATGATCAAGAAAAAGTCCGGGCATATTTTGAGGGCAGAGGACATCCAATTTTAGAATGGAATAGAGCTGATACAGAGTGGTTAGATATTGATTAATGGAGCCTCCCGGGGCTAAAGCCCGGGGTTCCCAAAGGCGGAATACTTGAGCGCTCAAATCCATCCGCGCCATAGATGGCACGGTTTTTGACTGCGAAAGTATAAAAACAGTGTGTACCCAAGGAAAGGAAATTGGACGTGAATACGAACAAGTATCCTATATGCAAGCGGTATGAGGGGAATCCTATTTTGACAGGTAAGGATTTTCCGCCTGAGGCCGATATTAAAAATGTTTTTAATTCCGGCGTCGTGAAATACAATGGTATTTATATGATGGTTTGCCGGGTGGAGGATTCCGCTTTGTTTGACCGTTTTTGGATTGCGGAAAGCGCCGACGGCTATCATTTTAAGCCGCGGCCAAAGCCGGTGGATATGCCCTATGATAATCCGAAGTTTAATAAGTATGCCGAATCTATGATTTATGATCCGCGCGTGACAAAAATCGGGGATGCATATTATATGGTCCATGCCGCACACTCTGGCCACACCTGCCGCTTAAGTCTGATGAAGACTGAGGACTTTAAGAAATTTCAATGGATGGGGTTTATTTCTGAAACAGATAACCGTAACGGCGTGCTCTTTCCGGAGAAAATCAACGGATTGTACGCGCGCCTTGACCGGCCCAATACCGGAGCCAGTACCGGGGATATTTGGGTGTCTTATTCTCCGGATTTGCTCTTTTGGGGAAAGAGTGAATGCGTGTTCAGGACCTGGGAGGGGATTCGCTGGGCCTGGACAAAGGTCGGGCCGGGAGCCGCTCCTATTAAAACACCCGGGGGATGGTTGAATATTTTTCACGGAGTGCGCACTCAATGCAAAGCGCATTTTGTTTATCAATTGGGCGTTTGTCTTTTGGATTTGGAAGATCCCTCAAAAGTCAAGGCTATGGCTGAAGAGGCAATCTTGATTCCCGAGGAACAATACGAACTTGTGGGACAAACTCCGAGCGTCGTGTTTACCTGCGGGGCTGTGCTGGAGGATAACGGCGAGGTTAAAATTTATTATGGCGGTGCTGATACGGTTCAATGCCTGGCTACCACGAGTTTAGAGCGGCTTATCGATGCATGTCATGCCGGAAAGAGATATCACGGTCTGCGTTAAGATTATTCTGCTTCGCCGTGCTACTTTCGTGCACGGCTTAGCAGGAATAATTCCTACGAAGCGCTACTGGTATTAGACCATAGAAGCGCGAAGTAGAATATTTTGTAAAAATAGGTCCTTCGCAGTGGTATCTTATTTATACTTTCCTAAATACCATCAAAAATGGAGGAGGCACAATGCAAGAAGCAAATGTTGTTAATGGGAAGAAACCCCTGCGCGATCGTCTTCCGATTCTAACCAAGGTGTCCTATTCTCTTGGAACGGCCGTTGATATGTGGGGTATCTGGATGTACGCGGCTGTTGCTTTTGCGGTTTTTAACATGTATTTGGGTATTAGTCCGTGGCTGGTGGGCTTGGCGCTTACATTGATCCGAGTCTTTGATGCCATTGTTGATCCTCTGGTGGGGTGGTTCTCCGATAATTTGCGTTCCAAATACGGCCGCCGGCGCCCTTTTATTTTAATCGCCGGTATTTTAAGCGGACTGATGCTCCCGATTTTGTTTTTGGTATCGCCGTCCTGGGTGGAGCTAAAATTCCTCGGCGTCTCCGCGGTGTTTTGGTACATGATACTCTCCAACATGATTTATATTCCCATAATCAGCGCTTTTACCGTGCCTTACTATAGTCTTGGCGCGGAAATGTCGCCTGATTATGAAGAGCGCACCTCGATTATGTCTTATCGCAGCGTGGCCCAAAAGGTTTCAGAATTGGGCAATTTTTATGCTTTGCGGTTTACCAACCTGGCCTGGTTTCTTATTCCGGGGACAGGACAGAAGAATACTCTCCTGGGACTGCGGGTGTACACATCAATATTTGGTGTGATAATGGCTATTTTTGCCGTCATCATTTTCTTTAGAGTTAAAGAACGCTACTATGAGAAAGTGGTGGTGAAGGTTAAAGAGAAAATTTCCATTCTGAGTTCCTTTGGTGAGACTCTTAGGAATAAGCCGTTCCGTCAGATGATGGTTATGGGCGGCGCTTTTACCTTGGGCACGAGCATGGTCGGCTCACTTGGTTACTATGCCACGGTTTTTTATGTAGCCGGCGGAGACAAAATTACCGGAGATAATTGGCAGTTTTGGATGGGCGTGGCTTTTATGCTGGGCGGTATTATAGGGGTTCCGCTGCATGCGGCTCTGGCGCATCGGATTGGCAAACGCGAGGCGGCAGTGGTAGCCTGCGCCATAGGCATATGTGGTTACGGCGGTTCCTGGTTTTTGTATACGCCGGCGATTATCTGGCTGCAAACAATCGCCTCGGGTTTGATGGGAATGTGCGCGGCTTCTCTCTGGATGCTGCATAGTTCCATCGGCGCCGACATTATTGACCACGATGAGCTTAATACGCATGAAAGAAGGGAAGGTTCTTTTACCGCCTGTGCTTCCTATATTCTTAAGCTGGGAAATTCATTAGGGTATTACTTTTCCGGTCTTATTTTGACCTGGGTGGGTTTTACCTGGAAGCTTAAGGTGCAGGCCCCTGAGACCATACTCGGGATTCGCGCCAGTCTGGCTTCTTTGCCGATTGTGGGCCTCGTCATCGCTATTATTTTTGTTTTGCGCGTGCCCTTGACAAAACAAAAATCCGAGGAAATCCGCAGGAGCCTCGAAGCGCGCAGAGGTAAGGTGTAAGTGAATGCGGAATTTAAAGAATTAAAGTTCGGTACAAGCGGATTAAGAGATACGCTCGAACATATGACTGATCTGGAATGTTATGTTAATGCAAGGGGTTTTATTGCATATCTTCAAGATTCCGGAGAATTTAAAAAAGGTGATACTCTAGCTTTAGCTGGAGATAGAAGACGTAGTACGTATAGGATAAAAAGGGCTGTTGCAGCTGCTATTGTTGATATGGGCGGTATAGTAGACGATCAAGGGCAGGTTCCCAGTCCTGCTTTAGCTTATTATGCAATGTGCAATAATATGGCCAGTATTATGGTTACAGGGAGTCATATACCGGCGGATAGGAATGGTATAAAGTTTACAAAGCGAACGGGTGAGATATTGAAATCAGATGAGTCAGGTATTTTGGAAAATGTAAGAAAAGAAAGGACAAAAGCCTACTCTATTACTGAAGAAGATTCAATTTTTGATAAAAAGGGAACTTTTAAGGCAACATTTAAGTCTAAGTTTAACGAACTCTTAAGAGCTGAATGTCATACAGGTGAGTCTGGCCAATTTTATATAGATAGGTATAGAAGCACGTTCGGGAATGAATTTTTTCCTGAAGGGACAAAGATATTTCTATATCAACATTCGGCCGTAGGCAGAGACATCGTAAAAGACATCTTTGAAAGCTTAGGCGCAAAGATCTTTGCGCCTGATATTGAGATAGACAATGAACCTTTAAGGAGTGATCAGTTTGTTCCAGTTGATACTGAAAGCGTTTCTGAGAAGACTTTAGGCATCTTCAAGAGGGTTCTCGTGGATAATGATCTTGATATCGGGATAACCTTAGACGGTGATTCGGATAGACCACTTCTGGTTTACAGGGAATATGAAGAAGGTAAACCGCAGGACTTTGTAAAATATATAACCGGTGATATATTAGGATTACTTGCTATATTGGGTTTGCAAAATTTAAATATAAAGGTAGATGCCGTGTGTGTTCCTGTTAGCGCAACTGATTCTATTGCAAGGATTTGTAAAGACAAAGGTATAGAATTGACCCAGACCAAGATAGGATCCCCTTTTGTTATTGCTGCAATGAATGATTCTATTCGGCGCAGTCATTCCGGTGTTTGGAATGTGTTTGCATGGGAATCGAATGGTGGTTTTTTAACAGGAACCGATCTTAAGTTTGGAGATAAAACTCTTAAAGCGCTTCCTACCAGAGATGCAGTGCTCCCACTTTTAAGTGTTATACATTTGATCGTAAAAAGCGGATTGAGCGTTTCAGAATTAATAAAAACACTTCCTTCAAGGTTCACACATGCAGATAGGAAAAAAGAATTTCCTATGGAAATGGGCAAGGCTATAATCGGTTATTTAACTCCTAAAGATTTGAATGATGCTAGAGAGTCAGAAATTATTAAAAAGAGAATAGAAGAAGTATTTCTTAAGTGTGATGGTTTTGGAAAAGTTGAGAATGTAAATTATACAGATGGCATAAGAATACTTTTTGATAATGGTGAGATATCGCATCTCAGACCATCTGGTAATGCACCGGAGTTCAGGAATTATGCTATTGCGGATTCGCAGGATCGAGCGAGGGAAATGGTGCGGATAGGGATTGAGAAGGTAATACCGAGGTTGGTTGAGATTGCATTAGCCTAAAACTCAAGTGGGCAAAGATGAAGACCCCATCGTTTAAAACAAAGGCGAAGCTGAAGAATTTGATTATTTACACCTTTCTTACCCTGGGGGCCCTCAGTATGGCTGTTCCCTATGTCTGGATGATTGTCACCTCGATTAAGCCGATTGAGGAAATCCAGACCTATCCGCCGTCTTTTTGTGTCAAAAATCCTACACTCCAGCCCTATCGAGAACTATTCTCTCTTCTGCCGATGGGGCGCTACTTATTTAATAGCCTTTTTGTTGCTTCGGTGGTAACCCTCTGCAATGTATTCTGTTGTTCCCTGGCTGGTTATGCCTTTGCCAAACATAAATTCTGGGGCAGGGATAAGATATTTTTACTCCTTTTGAGCGCAATTATGATTCCCTATCAGGTAAATCTCATTCCCGGCTTCATCATCATCAAAAAGTTAGGTTGGCTTAACTCTTTTTATGCCTTGATTATTCCTAACTTGGCTTTGGCTTTTGGGGTCTTCCTCTGCCGCCAGTATATTATAAGTATTCCCAATGACCTGATTGATTCCGCCAAGATTGACGGATGCGGTGAGTTTGCTATTTACCGGCTGGTTATCTTTCCTTTGATTAAGCCGGTCTTAGCAACTCTGGCTATCTTTACGTTCTTATCGCAATGGAATAATTTTGTCTGGCCGTTGATTGTAATTCACACCAGCCCCATGCGTACGGTTCCTTTGGCGTTATCGGTATTGAACAGCCAATTCGAAGCGAATTTCTCCGTGGTTATGGCCGGGGCAGCGGTGGTGACCATGCCGGTGCTGATTGTATTTTTGAGTCTGCAGAAATATATCATTCAGGGCATAACAATGGCAGGATTAAAAGGATAAATCCGAAATCCGAATATCGAAATACGAAACAATATCGAATGACCAAAATTCAAATGACCAAAACAAATGCTAGAAGGATAAAGTCTTTTAGTTTTGAAAATTTAAAGATTTGAATTTCGAATTTGTTTCGAATTTCGTATTTCGTGCTTTTGGATTTAACGAGGTTAATAAACGTATTATACGAGGTCTAATTAGGTGAAAAAAGTAATATTGAGTCTGCTCTTTGTGTGCTGTGCAATAAATATCGCTTCCTGCGCGGAAAAGGATACCCAGGATTCTAAAGGCTCCCAGGAGCCCCTGGTCTATCTTACGGTTGAGACAGCTGCTGTTTCTTCCTTTGATATCACCCCTGACTGGGCGCCGCCGCCGGAGCCGAAGGCAATAATAGACGGCAGCCTCCTGACTAGGTGGTCGTCTAATTATGCAGAGAACCAATGGCTATGCCTGGATTTCGGTAGGTCTAAGGTCCTCAGCAAGATAACAATTTTCTGGGAGGCGGCATATGCCGTTGATTATGATATTCTGGTCTCCCGGGATAATGAGAACTGGCAGCCGCTTTTATCTTTACAGAATCAGGACGGAGCAACCGATGAGCTGAAGTTTGCTCCGGTAAAGCTGAGATTCGTTAAGCTTCTGGGAAAAAAGAAATTTAACCCCGACTGGGGGATTTCTCTCTGGGAATTCTTATGCTTTGGCCCGGCCGGTGAGAATCCCGAAGATAAACCCTTGGCTTTAGTTTATCCCCAATTAGCAAATAGTTTAGGCAAAGAAGAAATTGAACAGGCGGAATTAGAAATTGAAAGTCCGCAGGCCTCACCCGGAAGCCTATCCCTAGATGAATTTCAAAAAGGAATAGTTTATACCTCCTGGAGCAGAACTGAGTTAGGCGCAAAGGTTTCAGACGAGACTCTTGAGTATCTTCAGGACCTGGGTGTAGGCCAGATAGGAATTATGGTTGTCTGGTTTCAGGATACCATTGAGGAGACGAGTATCTTTCCCGATGCCAAGGATACACCTGAGGATCGGGCATTAGTCCATGCGATAAATCAGGCTCACTCTCTGGGAATGAAGGTTATGCTTAAGCCCCATGTGGACGTGAAGACAGACGAGTGGCGGGGCTGTATTATTCCTTCCGAGGAGTGGTTTACCAGTTATAAGAATTACATAATGCATTATGCTCGCCTCGCTGCGCAATATAATGTCGAACTTTTCTCCATCGGCACAGAGTTGACCAATGTTACAATGCCTCAGTGGCAGACCCGCTGGGAGGAAATGATTAAGGAGTTGAGAGAGACTTTTCCCGGCTATCTTGTCTATTCGGCAAATTGGGATGAATATCAAACTGTAGACTTTTGGGAACAGTTGGATTTTGTGGGCATTGATGCCTATTTTTCCTTAACCGCAGAAAAAGATCCGACAAAAGAGGAGTTGATTGCTGCCTGGCAGAGAAATGCTCAGGATATTGAGAGCTGGCTTAAGGAAAAGCAGTTGCAGAAACCGGTGATATTTACTGAGATTGGTTATTGTAGTGCAGACGGGACAAATATTCAGCCCTGGGCGGTTCTTGCCAATGCGCCTGAGGCGCTCATCGACCAGGAAGAACAAGCAGGCTGCTTAGAGGCAATGTTGGTTGCCTGTTCTGCCTATTCCTGGTTTCGTGGCTTTTATTGGTGGAATTACTTTCCTCAAAAGAGGTGGTCTCCCCTGGGATACACCATTCGCGGCAAAGAAGCCGAAGAGGTCCTGGCTAATTGGCTAAAGAAATTATAAAGGAGAAACAATGCAAAAGAATTTGCCTTATTTTCTGGTAATTGCTTCGTTGATTTTTTTGATTATCGGGGTTCTTTCTTCGGGAGAGAAAGAGAGCCGCTCAGATACACTTGTGCAGAATCCAGCGCAGAATGAGCAGATACTCAAGCAAACTGAAGAACCAGTTTCTTTTGTTACGCATGCGCAAAACACTACTAAAGAGAAAAGGCCGCCCAGGGCCAGGATTATCTTTGGTTTTGAAGAAAGTAGGCCTCTCTGGGAAATCCCTGATTGGGCTTTGGAAAAAGAAGACTATGTAGGAGAAACTATTGCCGTCTCCACGGATTTTGTCCGGGAGGGTGCGTCCTCTTTAAGGTTGTTGGCTGATTT
>CAZEQA010000011.1:0-17746 GCA_964514265.1 uncultured Planctomycetia bacterium
CTACCACTTCGCCGATACAGGAAAAAATAGATACGGCAAGTTTCCTATCCCTTGCCGTAGCATATCTACCTAACGATATTACCGATATCCCCTGAGAGATTTGCGCAGGCATATTTGGCATCGCCCTTACCACAGAAACTTCCCCTAAACGTTTTTGCAAACTTTTGGTGGTTATTCCCGCGCAAATAGAAATCAGCAGTTTCCCTTCCAAAGGTAAAACGGCATCTTGAATAATCACCTTGCACTTTCTAAACAGCTCACTATTTGAACTGGTAGTGCAAACCCTAAACTTTAGGCGGGCAAGATTTAGTTTTTTCCTATCTTTGTCGCAGCAGAGAATATTTTTCCTGCTCGTATAACGCCTCGCCATTATACCTCTGAGCAGCGCTTGCCCCATATTACCACAACCAATTATACCTATCTTCAAGTATCTCACCCCGTTAAAAATGAGGTTTTTAAAGACAAAACTCGACTGTCTAATTTAACATAAAAGCACTTTTCTGTCAATGAAAAATGCTGCTCTTTTTCCATCTTGACATAGTTCTCTCTTTGCGGTATATTAAATGAAGCCCAGACTTACGGAGCGATAGCGGACGTAAGTCTGAGGCTAAATTTATCCTTGGCCACAAAGATGTCAAGGATTCAACTCGTCCAAAGAAAATGGCAAGTATAACCTTCGGGTCATTAACCAAACAAGGCGTATTGCAGAAGCTTATAGTCGCCGTTATGTTAATGGTGATTATCCCTTTGCTTTTAGTTATTTATCTGCTTTATACTGAGGCGTTTCCACTTTTGCAAAAGGCTAGCGTGCAATTGATAATCTTTCTGATGGTCTGCGCAGCTTCCTGCGGATATATACTCAGCAGAAGAATCATTATATCCATAATTAAAGTAACTAAAGAGGCGCAATCCATTAGTCAAGGAAACCGAAAAAGGAGAATTGAGACTTCGGAAAAAAACGAAATAAGTGAACTGGCGCAATATTTTAACCAGATTACCAACGAGTTAGAAAAGAATATCGAAGACCTAAAAGAATCTAAGAAGGTATTGCAAAATGTCCTTTTGCGCATTGGTAGTGCCATGGCCTCTGCCCAAAAAATAGAAAGCATCTTAGAATTAACTATTGAAACTTTAACTAACGCCTTAAACGCCTCCTCCGGAACGATTATGCTTCTGGAAAAAGACAAATTGCACATTATGGTGTCTTACGGACTGAATATTGAAAGCCAAAACTCTGTTGAAATAAAAAGGGGTGCGGGCATAATTGGCTGGGTAGCTAAAGAGGAAAAACCACAAAATGTCTCCAGAATGCAACAGGACCGGCGATTTGATATAGAAGTTAAAATGGGTTTTGCCCACAAGTCTATAATTTGCGTTCCTTTGATGTTTAAAGATAAAGCGCTTGGCACTATGTCAGTGCATGATAAAAAAGCAGACCAAGAATTTACAGAAGATGATCTGATTCTATTGGAAAACTTAGCTGCTCAGACTGCTATTGCCATTGAAAATAATCGCCTTAATCAAGATATAGAGAGGACCTACGTAGAAACAATTTCTGCCCTGGCTTTAGCAGTAGAGGCCAAAGATCCCTATAGCCGAGGACATTCCAGGCGAGTTAACGAATATGTAACCAAGTTAGCAGAAGAATTTAGATTAGATAAAGAAACAATTTGCACTCTTCAGGATGCTGCACTTCTCCATGATATTGGTAAAATAGGCATTAAGGATGAAATTCTCTTAAAACCTTCTGCCTTAACTGCTGAAGAAAAAAGGCAGATGCATCAGCACGCAATTATTGGAGAAAATATTTTAAAACCCATTCATTCTCTGAAAAAGGTTGTCTATTTGGTACGCCACCATCAAGAACAGGTTAATGGTAAAGGTTATCCTGACGGGTTGCGTTCCGAGGAAATGACCATTGCGCTTAAAATATTGATTGCCGCAGATGCCTTTGATGCAATGACTTCGGATAGGCCTTACAGGAAGGGAATGAGTAAACAAGAAGCAAAGAAAGAATTGAAAAAATACAGCGGAATATATTTTGACCCAAAAGTAGTAGAAAGATTTATCAGGATAATCTAAAAGTATTCCCGATACAGGCCTCTGCCCCGATTAATCATATCCGCAAAGGGACTAAATTTTATTCTTGAATAAAATTTACTTAATTTAGTTCTCTTGTTCAGACCGTAGCGAATTAACCCCATGCTCGTAGCGTAAAGTGCACTTTGCGCCTGAATGTGGCTATCGTTGACTGCGTATAAAAAACCCATTTTAACAGGTTTGTCTAAGACCTTCTCTGCTCTTTCTAGAAATCCTTCCAAGATCGAACCTCCGCCCATAACAATAATTTCGTCAACTTTTTCCTCTTCGAAATTTAATGCTAATAAAACCTTATTTGTTTCTTGCAAAAGGTAATCCGCCTTTGATCTAACAATTTCATCAATCTTTTGGGATTGAATGACCTTTGTGTTTTGCTTATCCCTCACGATAATCTTCTCATCGTGGGGTTCATTTTCCCAAATGACTCGACCGTATTTTATCTTCAACTCTTCAGCACACTCAAAAGTCAACTTAAGTTTAACGGCAATATCTTCGGTAATACTTTGAGCGCCTACTGGCAAAATCACTAAATCCTTAACCAGCTTATCCTTTAAAAGAGTAATCTTCGTAAGCCCCGCACCAAAGTCAATGAGGATATTAGTTTTTTCTGAATCCTGCTTAAAACTCCTGACTAGACTCAAGGCCTGCGCACAGCCTGAGGGGACCATATCTTCTAAAATTAAGCCGGCATCTTTAATGCTGTTGCGAAAACTATTTATTGTAGGTATAAGGGCGCTGACAATGACAATTTTGACGGTTCGGCTTCGTCCTTCGCTTCGCTTAAGGACCTCGATGGACGATTCTGAACGAGATCCTTCGCTTCGCTCAGGATCGCCCATCGAGCCCCTGAACGAAGTGAAGGGGCGAAGTGAAGAATCTCGCTCACCGTCAACCCTGAGCGGAGTCGAAGAGTTTAATTGATTGTCTAATATAAAATCCCTGAAGTCTATGTGAATAACTCTTCTATCTAAAGGAATATCGGAAAGAACAATAGAATTAACCAATTTCTCAATTTGAGATTTTTTAATCTTGGCATCATCAGCAAAAGATGTTTCTTGTTCATAGATTTTTGCTCTTATATCTGGGCTATCAATATTTGCATAAACTCGATAAAAATTTATCCCGCACATTTTGCGCAGTCTTTTAGTCGCCTCTCTTATGCAAGCGCTAAGTTTTTTACTATCTACTATTCTGCCGCTCCTTGAGCCTTGGGTGGGAATTGTAAGGCTTGCCAAAATATCTATTTTCCCCGAGGCATCAGCCGTCCCACAAACAGCACAAGTCTTCACGGTCCCTATATCCAGTCCACAGATAAGCTTTTCCCTCATTTTTTTGGCTCCACTTCAGGGCAGAACAGCAGGATTGTCAAAACGCATATCTATATATTTAGGCACTGTGCCATTCTGTTTTAGCTTGCCTAAAATTCCATTTAAAAGGGAAGCCTTTTTGGCAAAGTTGCTCCTTCCCATTTTAACCTCAATTTTATTCTCAAGATAGAAAGTTACACCTAAGTCGCCTCTAACATCGACTCGCGATACCTTATATGCAGGATAAACTTCTGCTTTTTTTAATTCTTTAAGTAAGTTCAGGGCCGACTTCAATCTTAAAGAAGGACTCTGCGTATAAAGCCCTATTTGCCTAGAATCTATACCGACAATCTTCGGCAACTCCTTGTAAGCGGACTTAAAAGGCAAGATAAAGGCATCGGCATCTACTAAGTAAGAATCTCTCAGAACAACAATGGCTACGGGCTTTCTTTCCTTAACTACAATCAACAGTTTGTGCGGAAACTGTTTGCGAATGAATGCACCATCCAATTCTGGATGTCGTGCTTGGATATCCTGGACAATCCTTTCCATATCAAAACTGAATAAATTAAGCCCCTCCTCCAAACGAAAAAAGTCCTCTGGATTAGAAACTGGAATTCCTTTTTCGTTTATTATAGAAACCTTTTTTATTTTAAAATCAGGGAAATATCTTACAAAATAAGCTCCGGCTAAAGCCGCGGCAAGAATTAGCACACCAAGTATTAACTGTTTATACTTAGGCATATCTTTCTTTATATCTTTTTATAGTTGAATGGACTATCTTTAGACAAAGCTGGCCAAAACTTATACCCTCAACCTGAGCAGCCATAGGCAAAAGGCTCCTGGAAGTAAGGCCGGGAATACTATTAACTTCTAGAACAAAAGGTATACCCTTGCTTAAAATCATATCTACTCGTGAAAAGGCCCGACAACCCAAGACCTGGTGGGCCAAAAGAGCAGTCTCTTGGGCCTTGTTATAATATTTTTGCGGCAATTTTGCCGGAACAACATAGTCGGTTTTACCTTTTTCATATTTCGCTTGAAAGTCGAAAAATCGCTTCTTCGGCACTATTTCCACAACAGGCAAAGGTCTATCTTCCAATATCCCCACAGTGATTTCTCTGCCTGGAATATATTTCTCAATTATGATTGTTTTGTCATAGCTAAAGGCAAAATCTAGGGCCTGCTTTAATTGACAGGTTTTATCCACAAAAGTTACACCGATACTTGAGCCTTGGGTTGATGGTTTCACTACTACGGGAAACTCAAGATCCAATTGTTTTAGATATTTCTTCCTATGTTTGCGATTTAAAATATCGAATTTTGGAACAGGGATATTATGGTGTTTAAAGACTCTCCTGGAGGCAACCTTATCTAAGCAAAGCGAGCTGGCAATAACACCTGAGCCAGTATAGGGAATATGCAAAGATTCTAGAATTCTCTGTATTGTTCCATCTTCACCAAATTTGCCATGAAGGGCAATAAAGGCGAAAGATATTTTTGCCCGCTTTATCTCTTCTGATGAATTATTCCGGATATCTAAAGGCACAACATCCGGGTTCTGCCCCTTAAGCGCTTGATAAACAGCCCGGCCGCTTTTCAGCGAAATCTCGCGCTCACTGGATGAGCCCCCCATCAACACACCTATCCGTCCAATCTTGCTAAATTTGCACATTCCCAATGGTCTTAATCTCTGGCTCGAGTTGCACGCCAAACTTCTTCTTTACTTGCCGTTGAGCCAGTTCTATTAAATATACAATATCACGCGCCTTTGCGCTGTTGCGATTAACAATATAATTGGCGTGTTTTGCGGATATCTCTGCACCACCCTTGCGCATACGCTTCAACCCACAAGCCTCAATCATTTCTCCTGCAGTTAAACGATGAGAGGGGTTTTTAAAGATGCAGCCTGCACTCTTAGCGGTTAAGTCTTGCGTCTTTCTTTTTTGAGATAAATTTACAAAGATATTTTTCTTAATCTCTTGCGGACTTCTTTTTGCCAACTTTAACACCGCCTCAAGTACAATATATCTATTTAAGTTTGATTGGCGATAGCCAAACTTCAGTTGTTTTCTATTGAGCAGGTGTACCCTTCCCTGTTTATCCATTACAGTTACACTTTTAACCAAATCGCTAATACTCTTTTGCGGAGTACCGGCATTCATCACCAACATTCCTCCGGTACTTGCCGGAATCCCTGCTAAAAATTCCAACCCCCCTAATCCCCTTCTTTTGGTCTGACTGATGAGTTTACTTAAAAGCAAACCTGCACCACAAAAGACGTAATTTCCTTTAACCTCTATTTTAGTAAAAGCACAAGAATTCAAACAAACTACTATTCCTTTAAAACCCCTATCGCTGACGAGGATCTTGCTGCCCCTGCCTATTACAAAGTATGGTATGCGATTTTTGAGGCAACGGTAAACTATCTTCTTTAGCTCTGCAAAGTCATCCGGCTCAATCCATATATCTGCTGGCCCGCCGATATGCAAAGTTGTATGAGTATTTAAAGGTTCCTTAAAACGTATGCGAGCCTTTAAATCTTTTAGCCAATACATCGGCAATACTCCCAATATCTCCGGCTCCCATTATTGCAACGAGATCGCCGGGTTGAATTTCCTTAAGAAGGTGGCTGACTACATCCTCTTTGGGTAAAAAACGTACATCTTTAATCTTGGCCTCTTGAGCTTTTTGGCAAATATTTTTTGCGTTTACCCCTTCGATAGGCGGTTCACTGGCAGGATAAATATCGGTAACGATTAAATGGTCTGCATCCCGAAAGCAGCTACCAAAATCATCAATTAAAAATTTTGTCCGCGTATATCGGTGAGGCTGAAAAACAGCCAGGATTCTTTTGTGTTTAAAACTTTTTAAGGCCTCTAATGTAGCTTTGATTTCCGTGGGATGGTGAGCGTAATCTTCAAAAATCAAAATATCTTTTTCTTTCAACTTCAATTCCAGCCTTCTTCGTACACCTCTGTAAGAGGCAAGGGCATCTTGAATGGCATTAAACTCAAGCCCTAGTTCCAATCCCACTGCTATTGCTGCCAAGGCATTGCAGATGTTGTGCCGACCGGGCATTTGCAGTGTTATTTCACCAAGAGTGTGGCCCTGATAAACACAACTGAACCGGGTGAGGCTATCCTGTAAATTCAGGTCTCTGGCGAAAATATCTGCTTGAGCTGTTAGGCCAAAACTTATCACTCTCTTTTCTAAAGAGCGAATTATTTTCCTCAAGTGAAAATCGTCCTGAAAATAAAAGAGACATCCTTCCTGCCTTGTATTACTCATAAATTTTCGAAAGGTCTCTATTATGTGTTTTAAATTCCTATAATAATCCAGATGTTCTCTGTCGATGTTTGTAATCACTGAATAAAAAGGAGTCAGGCTTAAAAATGAACCATCACTCTCGTCGGCCTCCAGGACAAAATAATTCCCTTCTCCTAACTGTGCGGTATTTCCATTAAGGTTAAACAATTCTCCGCCAACGCAAATAGTGGGTTTGAGTCCACATCTTAGTAACATATGAGAAATTAAGGAAGATGTGGTGGTCTTACCGTGAGCACCAGTTACAGCAATGGAATTTTTCTGATTTGCCAAAAAGCTTAAGGCCTGGGCTCGACTCAAGACTAGAATGCCACAAGAGTGTGCAGCGATCAGCTCAGGATTAGTTTCTTTAATTGCCGAGCTGCAAATTACTACGTCTACATCTGTTATATTGGCAGAGGAATGGCCGATGAAAATTTTGGCACCCAGATTCTTCAACTTCTCGATAAGCTGCGACGGCTTTAGGTCGGAACCGCTAACCCTGCAGCCTAAATTTAAAAGGAGCTGGGCAATACCGCTCATTCCGATCCCGCCAATACCAATAAGGTGAACCCTCTCTTTGTTAGTGAACATCAGCGACCTCTATGCAAAATAAGGACTTGCTCTTTTAAGTTGAAAGTTGCCGCAGGAACTGCCAACATTCTGATTCGTTGTGATAGCTCTTGGCGCATTCCTTTGTTGGCGATTAGTTCCAGTAGTATCTTTTTTAACTCTTTGGCAGATGCAGCCTGTCCATTCAAAACAATAGCGCTAGCTGTATGCTGCAAAAAAAGGGCATTTTCTATTTGGTGTTTGGTACCGTAAGGATATGGGATTAAGACGCAGGGAAGGCCGAAGTTAGCTGCTTCAAAAATAGTACCTGCCCCAGCACGCGAGATCAGTAAATCGGCATTTCTATAGACGCTGGCTATATCTTCAAGGAAATCAAAAACCTGAAATTCAACATGTAAACTCTCATATCTTGCCTGCACATGGCGAAGCTGCCTCTTTCCGGTTAGATGTATCAATTGTAAATGCGACAACTTTTCCTCATCCATCAGGTCCAGACAATTCAATGCTAATTCATTTATATTGTCTGCGCCTTGGCTGCCTCCCAGGACAACTATTGTAAACTTACCCGGAGTTGCCCTAAGCCTATCCGATATATAGTTGCTTTTGTAATCTAAAATTTGTCGACGCAAAAGAAAGCCGGTCTTGACAATTCTATGACGAGATTTCGCATCCCCGGAAAAGAACTCACTTGTATCGCCAAAACTTATGGCTATCCTATCAACAATTTTTGCCAAGAGCTGATTGGCCCTACCCGGGACAAGATTCTGCTCGTGAATAAGTGTAGGGATACGCATTATGTGTGCAATAACTACCGGGGCAAAAGATGCATATCCTCCAAAGCCCACTGCTACAGCTGGTCTGTATCTTAAAATTATAATAAACGATTTTAAAAAAGCCCACAATAATCTTGCCGCAAAATATACATATTTAGGAGAGGAACTGTACGGCAAAGGAGCAGGGTCTATTGTTTCAATGCCTACCTCTTTTAAAAGGGCGCTTCTAGCTGCCAGATATTCTCTATCCCGGGGATGCGCGGAAACAACTATAACAACTTGGTGCAGATTCTTTTCTCTTGTTAACTCTTCGGCCAAAGCTAAACCGGGAAATATATGTCCTGCCGTCCCTCCGCAGGCAATCAATATTCTCATAGCTTTTGTTCCTTGAGGTAGCGGTCTCGGGCACAATTGAGAAGAAGGCCTACAGCCATCATATTAAAAACTAAAGCAGAACCGCCATAACTGATAAAAGGTAAAGGCAACCCCTTGATGGGTACTGCACCACAAACCACCGCTATATGGACGCTGGCTGAAAGGACTATGGTAAGCACAATACCAAAACTGAGCAGTTGAATAAAAACATCTGTAGAGCGAAGGGTTATCTTTATTCCTTGCCAGAGAAAAAGCATAAACAGTATTACAATAGAAGCTGTACCAATTAGTCCCAATTCTTCGCCGATTATAGAGAAAATAAAGTCTGTATGGGCAGCAGGAAGATAAAACAATTTCTGTCTACTCTGCCCCAAACCAACTCCCACCAGGCCTCCCAGACCCAAGGCGAGATACGATTGGACCATTTGAAAACCATATCCTTTTGCATCAGCCCAGGGATTTAGAAATACAAGAATTCTCTTTCTGCGATAGGGAACGCGGACTATAGAGAAATAAAGGGCGGGTAACGAAAGTAAAATTAAACTAATTATGTAGACAACGGGCATTCCTGCAACAAAAAACAAAGAGATCCCTACAATGCCTAAAGCTAAAGTGCCACCTAAGTCCGGTTGTATAAGAATAAGAAAGCAGACTCCTCCGAGGGTTAAAAGCGGCCAAAAGAAATCGCGGATAAAGCACCTTTTCTTTTTTTTCCTGTCCGATAAGATATCGGCCAAAAACAAAACAATTGTCCACTTGGCTAACTCACTGGGTTGAAAACTGTAAATACCCAGTTTGAGCCAACGTCTGGCACCACCCACTTCTCTACCAAGATGCGGCACAAAGGTTAGAATTAAAAGTAGTAAAGAAAGAATAAATAAAGGCCTTGTCCAGCGGCGAATGACAAAAATATCTTTGCTCATCGCAAATGCAGCAAGAAGCGTGCCTATAAGAAGATGGAACAAGTGGCGTCTAAGAAAAAATGTAGTTGAAGAATATTTATCATAAGAAAATATAGCACTAGAGCTATAAACCATCACCACGCCAATACAGATTAGCGTAACCACAATCACAAATATAGAAATTCTTATCCGTCGCATCAGACCTGTTAATTGTCAACTAAATTTTGCACCGCCTCTTTAAAGATTCTGCCTCTTTCTGCATAATCACTGAACATATCAAAACTGGTGCACATAGGAGAAAATAAGACGTAATCTCCGGGACGGGCAAGGCCAAAGGCAGACTTTACAGCCTGAGAAAGGGTAGCGGCGACTTTTGTCTTGACCAAACTACCGAAAGCCCTTTCTATCTTTTCTTCTGCTTCGCCTAATAAAACCATTGCCTTAACCTTAGCTCTTACTTTATCTTTAAGCGTAGAAAAGTCGCTGCCTTTATCTCTTCCCCCTGCAATTAAGACTATCGGTTTTTCTATAGAATTCAAGGCCCAAAGAGTAGAATCCACATTGGTAGCTTTAGAATCATTGATAAATTTAACTCCGTGAATCTGTGCTACCTCTTCCATTCGATGTTCAATGCCTTTAAAATGGCGGCATGTATTTATAGCCACAGCTTCAGGGACGGCGAATAGTGAGCTGATAGCAAGCGCGGCAAAATGATTACTATTAAAGTGCCCAAATCTACTGCCTAAATCTTTGTTATTTTTAGAACAAGAAAATCGCCTACGGCGATAACCATAAGAAGCGATTTTCGAAGTGGTATGCTGTTTATACTTTCCTATACCAAAATATAAGACCTTGGCCTTTGGTTTTGTTGCCAGTGTAAACTTATAAGAATCTTCCTTATTAAGGAGAAGCCAATCTCCTTCATCTTGATTGGAAAAGATACGACATTTTGCGGCGAGATATTCATCAAAATCTGCATGTCTATCTAAGTGGTCGGTGCTTAAATTGAGAATTACTGCCACTTTTGGTTTAAATTTAGCTATGCTCTCCAATTGGAAAGAGCTTACTTCTAATATGACTATATGTTCACTGCTCGTGTGCTTAACTTCTGCGCTGAAAGGAGCTCCTATGTTGCCACAGACAACGTATTTTCGACCGGTTGCTTTAAATATCTGGCCCACAAGCGTGGTGACTGTGGTCTTTCCGTTTGTTCCAGTGATGGCAACTATGGGAGCGGGACAAAAGGCAAAAGCCAATTCTATTTCACCGATAACGGGAATGCCTTTTTTCTTTGCCCAAAGAAAAGGCAAAGAACGGACAGAGACGCCGGGGCTGGTGACTATTAAATCGGCATCCTTAACTAAATCCTCTGTGTGCCTGCCTATCTCTATATCAATTATACTTTCCCTATTTTTTAACGCGCGAATATTTTCTCTAATCTTTTGATTATCCAGGCAATCCGTAATGCTGACCTTGGCGCCCTTCTCGACTAAGAGATTGCAGGCAGCCATTCCACTCTTTCCCAACCCAACAACTGTTACTTTTTTACCTCTTAAATCCATTTTGTGTCAACGTAGTTTTAAGGTAGCTATGGACAATACTGCTAAGATGGCAGCAACAATCCAGAATCTTATAGTCACCTTCGATTCCGCTAAACCGCGCAGTTGAAAATGGTGATGCAAAGGTGCAACTAGAAAGATCCGTTTTTTTCTCGATTTGAAAGACGCTACCTGCAAAATTACTGATAAGGCCTCGGCGACAAATATGCCTCCAGCCAAAAGTAAAAGTAATTCTTTCTTGATCAGCACTGCGACAACTCCTATAGCACCCCCTAGGCTTAAGGAACCGATATCGCCCATAAAGACACTAGCAGGATGAGCGTTAAACCATAAAAAGCCAAGCGCCGCTCCCATAATAGTAGCACAGAAGACAGCCAATTCGCCGCTTCCCGGCACATAATTAATCTGTAAATAAGAACTAAATTTCGCATGGCCGGTGACATAACTGAATATGCTGTAGGTAAGAGCAACCATAATTATGCATCCTATGGCCAGTCCATCCAAGCCATCAGTAAGATTAACGCTGTTGGAGGAACCCACAATTACTAAAACTACAAAGAGAATGTAAAAAATACCTAAGTTAATAACCAAATCTTTAAAGAAAGGTATATCCAGCCTCTGGCCTATTTGTGGGTCATAAAAAGCAAACAAGGCAACTATTACTGCCAAAATAGATTGGCCTACCAGTTTCATAGTTACAGTCATCCCTTTAGAACGCCTGGTGATATATTTCCTATAATCGTCCATAAAGCCAATTATCCCCAGCCAAAGAAAAGAACCCAGCACTAACAAAATATACTTATTATCGAGCCTTGCCCACAGCAAGACCGAGATGATTGTAGAAAAAAGGATTAAAAGACCTCCCATGGTAGGTATCCCTTTTTTGTCGCGGTGCAAGGAATGAAGTTGGGGACATAGCTTTTGCTCAATAATATTTTCACCAATCTCAAGATGGGATAACTTTTTAATTAGCCAGGGGCCGATAAATATAGATAATAAAAATGCCGTAAGGCTGGCCATAGCCGCCCTAAAGGTAATGTATTTAAAAACATTAAACCCGAAAAATATTTCTCTTAATGGGTAAAGGAGCTGGTAAAACATTCAACGATATTCTCCATCTTTATTGCCCTTGAGCCTTTGATTAAAACAACATCACCATGCTCAGCAAGTCTACGCAAAAACTTGGCCGCCTGAGATGAAGTGCGACAAAAACGCACTGCCTGTTTCGGCATTCCGGCTAAATGTGCTCCGGAAACAATATCTTTTGCCAAACTCCCCACTGTAATTAAAAAATCTATTTTGGCTTTAGCAATACTTTTACCTGCATCTAAATGGAATTTTTTCGCGCTTCTGCCCAGTTCTAACATATCGCCAAAAATTAGTATCTTTTTCCCCTGAGTTGAATAATTTTTTAAAAAATCAAGCGCACACCTTAAGGATGCCGGATTTGAATTATAACAATCGTTAATTATTTTAATGTTATTAACGTTCAACCTCTGCATCCGCATAGCAGGCATCTGAAAAGACAAAAAGGCATCCTTTATTTCATTGTAACTTATGCCGAAATTTCTGGCACAAGCTATGCTGGCAAGGGCATTATAAACATTATGACGTCCCAAAGCCGGCAAGGCTATATAATGCCTTCTGTTTAATAAAAAGAGAATCTCATTTTCGCTCTGTTTAACAATCTCTCCTTGAAAGTCAGACAACCGGTTAATCCCAAATGTAACTGTCTTACAAATCGCACCGTTTAGCCGAGATAAATATCGGTCATCCTTATTGATGACTAACTTTGCGTCTTTAGCTAAGTTTCTAATTAATTCAAGTTTTGCCCTTAGTACTCCTTTAGGACTTTTAAAGAATTCAAGATGCGATGGGCCGATATTGGTAATGATGGCTGCTGTTGGCCTAACAATCCTGGAGAGTCTATCTATCTCGCCTGCGTGGTTGGCCCCTATTTCAACAACAGCGAATTCGTGCCTTGTGCGCAAATCTAATAAAGTCAAAGGTACGCCGATATGATTATTCTGCGTTCCCGGATTGTGTAAAACGTTAAATCTTTTGCTGAGAATCTTGCTGAGCATTTCTTTTGTGGTAGTCTTTCCGTTACTCCCTGTAATAGCAATTACGGGGATCTTAAATCTCGCTCTATGATAATGAGCAAGATCTCCCAGGGCCTGGACTGTATCTCTTACTTTAATCATGGAGATAGAATATCTACGGTCTTTTAGAAAATGAGTATCCGAAAACAGGATGGCACCGGCACCCTTGCGGAGTGCCTGAGCAATGAAACTATGTCCATTGAAACGCTCACCTTTAATGGCGATAAAAAGCTCATTTTGTTTTAGGGTGCGAGAATCTATAGATATTCCCGAAACTTTTAACGACTCATTTCCCTGTAGCAATTTTCCGTTAGTGGCTTCTAATATCTCTTCGATTGTAAACATTGTAAAATCTTTTCTACTGTTTCTCGGTCGTTAAAATGGATAGTTCTATTAGCAAAAATTTGTGAAGATTCATGACCTTTGCCGGTAATGAGGACGGTGTCATTTTTGTCTGCGCAGGATAACGCTTCCCGAATGGCCTTAAATCTATCTAAAACAATTTTATAATTATTCTTTTTTTTATCAATGCCTCTGACAACATCATCGATTATCTGTCTGGGGTTTTCAGACCGTGGATTATCACAGGTGATGATTGCAAGATCGGAAAGTTCTGTGGCCACCTTGCCCATCTTGGGTCTTTTGGCTTTATCTCTATCTCCGCCACAACCAAAAACTAAAATAATTTTATTTTCGCTGATCTGCCTTAAAGAGTTAAGAACTTTGCTTAAGGCATCATCGGTATGGGCGTAATCAATAAAGATTAGAAAGCTTTGTCCGCAATCAACGCGTTGGAGCCTGCCCGGAACACAGCTAAGGGTCTTTACGCCTGAAATAATATGGGAAAAATTTATGTCTTCAACAAATGCACAAGCTACTGCAGCAAGAATATTATAGACATTATGCCTTCCTATAAGCGGACTTTCTATCGCAATGTGGCCTCTGGGAGTAACTACAGTAAAGCGACTTCTATCTATTTCTAAGTCTAGGTCTTTTGCATAGATCTGGGCAGAATGTTTAATGCCATAGGAGAGGACTTTAGCTTTAGTCGCCTTTAACAGTTTTCTTCCCCAAACATCATCAACATTAACTATTGCCCAGGCACGAGGTGCCAACCTCTCAAATAGACTCGCCTTACAAGAAAAGTAGTTACTTAAAGTTCCGTGATAATCCAAGTGTTCGTGGCTTAAATTTGTAAATACAGCAGTGGAGAAATCTACGCCATCAACCCTGCGTTGAGCCAGGGCATGGCTGGACACTTCTATTATAGCATATTTAGATTTAGCAAGAACAATTTCTTGCAAAAAAGATTGTAAAATATCCACTTGGGGAGTTGTATTCACCCAGCCCTTGCGTACAATGGCTGGGTTCGGTCCTTCATAAACTTTGTTACCTATCCTGTAATTTACCGTTCCGATTACTCCGCAGGTCTTTCCTGCACAACCCAAAATCTTTTCTATCAGATAGGAAATAGTGGTTTTACCGTTGGTGCCGGTTATCCCTGTCGTCTTCAGTATTTTTGCCGGATACCCAAAGAAAGCCGCACTTGCAGAGGATAAAGCAGCTTGAGAATCCGATACTAAAATTTTTGCTATTTTCTTTTTAAGTGGTAAATCTTTTTGCAGGATTACTGCGCCGGCCCCTTTATTTATTGCAGCTTTTAAGAAACTATGCCCATCAAATCTTTCTCCTTTTATAGCTACGAAGAGATATCCTGGCCGAATACGCTCAGAATTACACGACATCCCTTTGATTTCATAGTTGCTAAAATTTTCCAGCCGTTCATAATCTAAATTTTCAATTAACTCTTTTAGTCTCATGGATTGCTTTCAGACATTTTTAAGTATCTTAAGGTTTCAGTGGCGATTTTTCTAAATATAGGGGCAGCTACCTTTCCGCCAAAATATTGAGGATGAGGCTCATTTAACACCACCAGTATTGAGATCAGGGGCTCATCAGCCGGCACAAAGCCCACAAAAGAAGAAATGTACTTGTCTCGGTAATATCCTCCTTGGGGATTAGCCTTCTGGGCAGTTCCCGTCTTTCCGGCTGTTGCGTATCCCTCTACCTTTGCCAGCTTGCCTGTGCCGTTCTCCACCACACCAGCGAGAACCTCCTTCAACAGACGTGCGGTTTTAACGGAGATAACTCTGCGCACCTGCTGTGTAGGGTAAGATTTGATAATTCGACCGTCTTTGCGCTGAATAAACTTCGAAATCTTCGGCTTTAGCAGCTTACCATCATTGGCTACGCAAGAAAGGGCCGAGATTAGTTGCATTGGTGTAACAGCAATCTCCTGACCCATAGGGATTGATGCAATGGAAACCCCAGACCACATCTTAGGCGGTCTTACAATACCCTTCACCTCACCCGGTAAATCTATCCCTGTTAAATCGCCAAAGCCAAAATTCCTAATATAGTTATAAAGAGTCTTGCTTCCTAACTTTTGGGCGACTTTTACTGTGCCGATATTACTTGAATGTTCAATTACCTCTTTAAAAGAAAGTTCACCGTAAGGCCTGTAATCGCGAAGGATGTGGCTACCAATGCGATATCTGCCTTTTTCACAGAAGATTTTATCTTCTAAATTTACCTGATCTTCTTCTAAAGCAGCTGCGGCCGTTACAAACTTAAAAGACGACCCGGGTTCAAAGATATCAGTAACAGCCAAGTCTCTGCGTACAAAAGGGCTGTAATCACCGAAATTGTTTAAATCGTAACCAGGGTAATTACAGAGTGCCAAAATCTCACCACTCTTTGGCTCCATAACGATTGCGGTCGCAGAAGTTGCTTTATATCTCTGTGCTGCACGCCTCAGGTGCCTTTCGACAATATTTTGAATTACACTGTCTATAGTCAAAACTAGATTGTAACCATCGCAAGGCTGGATAGACTTGTATCCCCAACAAATTACCTCTCGCCTTTTGGCATCCTTCTGTGCCAGGCGCCAGCCTTTTATGCCAGAAAGATACGGATCACCATAAAGCTCGATACCCTCCAGGCCTTTACTGTCAATATCAGTAAAACCTATAACATGGCAAGCAAGCGGTCCGTTAGGGTAAAATCTTTTACATTCTTTAATCTGACCGATTCCGGAAATACCTAAACCTTTAATCTTTTTAGAAACTTCCGGGCTAACTTTTCTTTTCAGCCAAACAAAGCTTTTATGCGAATTTAACTTACCGGCTAATGACTTCTTATCCAGATTTAAAATGGAGCTCAGTTTGTCTTCTATCGATTCATCAGCAGTAATTTCACCTGTAGCAAATATAGAATAAGATATTGTATTTACTGCTAACTCTTTAAATTTTCTATCAAAGAGGAGACCTCTTGAGGGCTGGATTTCGGAGAAAATCCTATGCTGATTGCTGGCTAACTCTTTAAATTGTTGGGACTTAAAAACCTGAACATATATAAGACGGGCGATAAGAAGAGAAAAAAACAAAACAAAAAAAAGAAAGATTAAATAGAGGCGTGTCCTCACTTATCTTGCGGCTTCTGCCAATCCAATTGTATACCAACGAGAAGGAATTTCTACACTAACCTTTTTTGCCGAAAGCGCTCTTTCTAAGTATAGCGGGGATTGTAAGTTGTTTACATTATACACCAATGTGGTATTTTGGTCAAGTAGAACCGACAAATTATCTTTATTGAAATTTATGGTATAATTGATTCTCAATAGCTCTATCTGCTGATGCACATAACCTAAAGCCACTGTTGTTGCTAATATTGCTATTATTAGGAATCTCGATACATTCATCTATTCTGTCCTTTCGGCAACGCGTAGTTTTGCGCTGCGTGCGCGGGGATTGGCCGAGATCTCTTCTTGAGTGGGCGTAATCGGTCTTTTGGTGATAATTTTAACCTTGTTTTCCTTAGCAAACTTTCGAAAGTGATTCTTAACTATTCTGTCTTCAAGAGAATGAAAGGAAATTACGCAGATTCTTGCCCCGGGCCTTGTGTGGTCGATAGATTTATTAAGTCCTTCGCGCAGGGCCTCCAATTCATCATTCACTGCAATTCTCAAAGCTTGAAAGGTCCTGGTAGCAGGATGAATCCTGCTATATCTATAGGGTGTGACTCGTTTGATTAAATCTGCAAGTTGCCAAGTACTTACTATCGCCGACTTTTTTCTTTCTCTAACAATTGCTCGGGCAATACGATTATGCCAGCGTTCCTCACCATATTTTTTTAAGATATCGGATAGGCTCATCTCGGGAAAAAAATTTACTAAATCAAAAGCGGAAAGTTTCAAATCTTTGTCCATGCGCATATCTAAAGGGGTATCAACCTTGATACTAAAACCCCGTGTGACTGAATCCAGTTGCATTGATGAAAGCCCTAAATCGAAGATCATCCCATCCAGCTTATTTATTTTAAGCGTTGGTAAAGTTTCATCTATATTTCTGAAATTGGCTTGAATTAAAATACAATTACTAAATCTCTTTAATCTATCTTTAGCAATATCTAAGGCATCGCGATCAACGTCTGCGCCAATTAGTCGGCCCTGAGGGCCTATTTCTTTCAAAATTGCCTCTGCGTGGCCACCAGACCCCACAGTACAGTCTAAAACAACTCCCCCTTTATCTAATTTCAAATATCTTATCAATTCATCAAGCATTACAGGTATGTGTCGTTGTTGAGCTGTGTTCACTTCGTTTCGTAGATTGCGTTTTTATTAAATCTCGATCTTAATCTTTGGTCGAGAAAGATACAAGGGTAGCCTTTAGGGGCAAACCAACTGAGGAG
>CAZEQA010000012.1:0-17415 GCA_964514265.1 uncultured Planctomycetia bacterium
TAATCGGCGGCAGGGGTTTAATCATCATAGCTGACGGATTAAGGTATACGGCTGGTTGTTCTGGATTTTTAGTTCCACATTTTTGCTTTGAAATAAGCGGGCATAACCATCCTCTTAATAATCCCTGGGTATATAGCCCGGGAGATATTTTTGATTCCCTAACGCCAATTAATTTGTTATTACCGGAAACGCTCGATTTGGAAAAGATCAGGTGCCAGGAAGCTAAAAGGCTTGAAAGAACATTATCCGATGAAGAAATAAAAAGGGGATTGTTGGTAAACGAGGTAATAGCAGATGCGCCATACAATAAAGGTTATTTGAGGAGGGGGAGGAATTGGTTTTACAATCTTCTTTTGGACAGAGCTCATACGCCTGTTTCATTAAACCTATCCCTACGCAAAAATTCATCCAAATCCACATCGGAAGGCTATTTCTCTAAAACATACCCCGACCCAGCCGGCGGCGCCAGAGAAAAGGGCGCGCAGAGGCGAGGTTTCAAAGGTCACTTCTGGAAGGTCGGCAACCTCGGCTCAAGATGGCTGTTGGTGATTTTGGTCTTAATTCCTATAATTGTTGCGGCAGTAATTTTGGCAATTCATCACTGGCCACAGATTTTCAATTCAATAGGAAAGTGGATTCCAAGAGTAGGCCTTATAGTGGCGATAATAATTCTTATTGCGATTAAATGGGAGAAAATTGTAGGTTTTCTACGTATATTAAGAGGGCTAAGGCGGATGTTGTGGATGGAGAGGCAGGAAGATAAACATATTCTTAAGAGGCTTTCCAACAGACAACTCGAAATTTTTAAGAGTAAATTTCACGATAAAGATGAAATAGTTGAACTTCATGCAATATCAGTCTATTTTTTAATAAGAAAGAAGAGGGAAAAGGGAGTTATTGATTTCTATTTGGCAGAAACATTGAACAAGCGCTTGCGAATAGTTCAGATGTATTATAAAAGAAGACATAAGTATTTGAGTGGAGTAGGAGACGCAGAATGGTTCGGTCAAACAACATTTAGACTTATTGCTTTCCATCCAGAAGTAGTTGAGGCCCATAAGGAGGAATTGCAATTTGCTGCCCAGAAGGATAAAGAAAGATTGTTGAAAAAATTAGAGTTGGATATAGCCTATTATGACCAAATACTGGAGTCAATGGGGCCTTTCGTGGAAAAAGTGATTAATTGTTTAATGAATAATCCGGATAGATTTCCCAGCCTCATTAAGCAGAGACTTGTAGATATAGGAATCCGTCTAATCTATAAACCGCTAGGAGATTGTCCCCAAACCGACAACCCTGCATCGGGAAAGAAAGATTTAATTCGTGATATGAAAGTTGGATTAACAGGTGCAACTGGTTGTATAGGTGCACCGTTTGTGAGATGGCTACTAAACCGTAAAAATGTAAAAATAAATGCGATTTCAAGGACACATCAAAAAGATTATAAGATAACACACAGTCCAAATGTTTCGATTAAAAAAGCAGATTTATTCAATCTGAATGTATTAAATCAATTAGCGCAAGAGAACGATGTTGTTTACCACCTGGCAGGATGGGCGAGAGTTGGTAAAACACCATCTAATGCAGAAAGCCTCGCCTTGAATAGTTTAAGTACTGCATTAATAGCGCAACTCACAGAGGAACACGGAAAAAGACTTATTTTTACATCTTCAGGAGCTGTATATCTAAACAGTTTAAATAGGGATGTGGAACTTACAGAAGACAGTATTGTATTAGATAATAAGGTTGAACAATTTGTCGCTAAGGCAGCAGAAGAATTCGCAAAATATGCCAAAGCCTTGATTGCAGATAGGCAGAGATGGCCTAAATTTAATGAAAACAGTGCAGTAAGATTTGTTGAAGATTTTGTAAGCAAGAATTTAGTTCCAGAAGTAAATGATTTTTATGGGTTAACAAAATTAATAGCCGAAAGAATACTCTTAGAGAACTATAAAAATAGCATGATATTAAGACCATGGCATGTATATGGCAGAGGCGATGAGACCGAGAGAAGAATTCCTACTTTTATAAGGGAATTAACAGGTGATGTGGTTGCAGCGCTTGAGATAGCAGAGGAGGAAATAGCATTTGTCCATATCGATACGGTGCTCTATGCTTTAGAGGCAGCTGCGCTTTGTCCATTAAGCGACAAAAATAGAGTTATCAATGTCGCTGGCGATGAACTGGTTAACACTCTGGAGGCCGTTCGGCTAATAGCGATAATAACAAATTCAAAAAGGCAAATTAGAAAAAGTGGTAAACCTGGACTTGTTACTCTTTCTTTTGACAACAGTTTGATGTATAGCGCATTAGACGTCCCCAAGCAGAAGCCCTTTAGAGAAAACATTGGAAGAACATGCGAATGGTTCACTCAGAGCAAAAGATGGAGTTCACCAGGATTTTGGGTTACAGAACCACCCGCCATCAAACCTGCGCCGCAATTGAAGAAAACTGATAAAGCAAAACACAAGATTGAAGAAATGGATAGGACCTTTAGCGCTTATAGAGCTCAATATGAATTAACTTGCTTTGGTTTGACACAAAAAGATACTCCCGATAACGATATTTTAATTGATGTAATTTTGCCTCGAAAAGATAAAATCTTGGTTACCGATGATCAAATGCTAGGTGAAGGAATAGCACGCCTGCAACACTCCGCATTTTATTTTATGTCTAGAGCACTGTTTAATTCTGATAAACTTACTTTTACCCTTTGCGGAGAGGGACCCAGAGTAATATCAAATAATGATGAACTCTCCTTTGACGTACGCAAAGACGATTGGCAACGGCTTAGATATACAATCAATCAGTTGGCACATAGGGAATTGCCACAATCACATACCAAACTTAAAAAATTCTTAGAAATGAATGGGCCTGTAACTCTAGATTTAGATTGGGATATAATCGCTATGAATAATATAGGCGTAGTTCATTCACCTTATTGTGCACGTGCTATCAAAGAGGCTAAGAAGCAAAAAGCCAAAGCAAGTTACATTCTATGTTATCATACAAGAAAAGATTTCGAAGGCACCGACGAGGAACTTTTAGAATATTCACCAGATGAGCTAAATACATATATAAATGAAAATTTTTTATGGGCAGAAATACGCTCTGCCTCCTTAAAAACAGCAGATTCACCACACCCGCAGTTTTTGCACAAGATTTACTATGTCAGCTCCCTTGTTAGTCAAATGGAAGAGAAACTCTTTAATTTAGTGCCCTATTTTGACTGCAGGATTATGAGAGGTTTTTATAATCATTATCGAGCGGCCTGCAACGTCTATTTTGATTTAATAAGAGCTTTTTCCCGTGAAGAATTTTCGGAAGAGAAAAGAGAACTGGTAGAAAGGGTAGAAAAGGAGGTTGCCGAATTCACCGCTTCAGAAGTCGTGCATGAGTTTGAAGAGACACTTAAAGAAGCTGGGTATCGTAAATATAATATACCAAATTCAAAGGATAGACTAGAATGGTTCAAACTAATCTCAGAAAAATTTAATGAACATATGTTTGCCTATAGATTGCTTCTGGAGCACGAGGAGGCTGCCTATTATCATTTAAAACGTACCATGGTTATGCTGAGATACATGTTTATAAAATCAAAAAGTAACAAAGGACTGTTTCCCCCGATAAAAGGTAGTCGCAAAGGCACTCTAATACTACCTTTTACCTTGCCCCGCTGGAAGGATATTTTTACCTCTTTGAAGAACTGGTTTAAGTTAAGCCCGAAGTCGTTGTCCCTGTTTTCAAGATGTTGGTCGCGAGAATACATGATGCGATTAATTAATAAGTTAGATTTTACTAAGGAGACCATAACAGATTCAACAAAAATCAGACTCTTACAAGACGATTTAGCTGAAGGCCTTGTGGAAGGCGGTTGGATTCGGGGGAGGATACCGAAAATTTGCGGATTGCGCATTCCGTATGATTTAGAGGATGAACAGTGCATTGTTTTCTCTGTTGCAAAAATTAAGATTATCTGTTTCATACCGTATCATAAGTTCGATGAAATGGGAAAGCAACTTCATTATGTCCTATCGATTTGCCAAAAAAATAAAGTTATCGGACATGGGATTTTATCAACATTTCTGAAAAAGGATGTTATTGAATTTAGATTTTCTATCCATGGTGGTGAATACAGTGAGGTTGATTATAGGAAAAAAGGGTATGGGGCAATGGCTTTGGTATTGATAATGGCATCCAGTATTCGAGGCGGTCTATTTAAAAATAAGATTAATAAGTTTAGTTATGATTGGAGTTGGTTTGATTTATATGGAACGGACCGTGAAATAGACGATTTTAAGGCTATGAGGGAATTCCTTAAGAGAAGAGCCTTCGTCGAAAATCAATTTATTGTAGAGAATGGGGACAACAATTATGAATTCCCCAAGACATTCAGGCCGGTTAAATTACTACTTGGCCATAAGAACGACAGTTGGAAGCAGGCCCTGTGTCGGTTTATTGGTGTGTTTGGCTTTATCTGGGGCGTGCCGCTTATCCTGACAGGATTGCTGATTTGGCTTATATTTCAAGGGCATTACCTGATAGGTGGTATTCCACTTACCATTATGTTCGTTTCCTTTCTCTCTGGCCGCAGGCTCGATACTATTACTACCTACCACTCTTTTAAAGGAACATGCTATTTTACAAGATTTAGATTGATTAACTGGGAATACATAAAAACCCTGCCTTGTTCCATCTATTACCACCTCAATGTCTATGGTCATAGAAAATATAACATTCGTTTTCCCCAAGCAGCGTTGACATTAGGAGATGGAGAGGATATGGGGGGAGGAATACCTGATTCCATAGCCCAACAAGAATCCGGCCAGTGTAACCGCAAAGGCGATAAAGGGATGCTCCCCAATGAAATACCTCAGACATCCGGAACGTTCCAGACTTCAGGTGTAACCCAAAAAGTAGATGATTTAGGTAGAATAAAAATGGGGACTTCTCATTTAGATAGTGAGCACTACGTAGGCTTACCTTTCGCAAGTCTTTTAGTCACACCTTTTGACGGAGAAGATTGGGAAACAGGCTATAGGATTTATAACGGCAATAAAGAATTGGTTGTTTATGATGGACTAAGAAATGAGAGATGTTTGACTCCGTTAGGATGCCGTTATTTAGTTAGATACTATGGTGATTTATTGGAGAGATATTGCAATAGATTATTTGAACAGGTGCCGCTTGCACTGGCTGTGTTAAAAGGAAATATCCAAACTCCCAAAGAGGTCTTTGCCAAGCAAGCGGAAAAACTCAGAGAAATTGTCCGCAAGATTAGCCGCAGAGAAGATTGGCCTGCTGAGATTTCATATACATTTAATGAATTAGGAAGAATGGACGATATGTATGGTGATAATTTTAAGCCGTTGCGAAAGACAATAGAGAGATTAATATTTGGGAACGGTTCACCGTGCATGATTTTATGGCAAAGTGCTCTTGAGCTGGTAGATAAGCCTTATGAAGCAGGTTGTAACTACCGGGAATTGATAATTTCTATTGCACAGGAGGCTTTAGACTTTCTTAAAGAGTCCATCGTTTGTCTTAAGGATTTTGACTCATTGGTGATTGCGCCTTCTGGTTATATTGATTTGAAAGCCTCAGCTAATCTTCCTGAACAAAAAGAAGACGATGGTATAATAGTTAGGGCTTGCCCTCTTTTAGGAAGTCCATTTGAGCTGTGGACATATAAAGGTTTTAGTGTATTGAATATCCCCTTAGGCCATAATTATCAATATAGCTTACTTTCGCTTCTGAGATTAAAATACGGTTTTCTGTTTGATGAACTTAGAATTGATTATCATGCAGATAATTTTACTAGTCATCCTGCAAATATAGAACAGGTTGATTTTACTAACTATAACCAAGAGGCCTGGGCTATTATAAAAAGGAATGCTGAAAGTATGGATGTTCAACAGTGGCATGATTATTTGTACGGACAAGGTACGCTTCTAAGAACAATCCTCCTTAGAGAAGGTGGTCTTTATCACAGGTTTAAACCAAATAAGGGCAGTTTGTATTATAGCTCTGTCTATGACGGGTGGTCGGCTAAAGTTAGGCCCCAAGATATACCAAAAATTGAAGGCGAACACATCAAGAGGATTCTCGTAATTGAGGATGACTTTGTCCTTGAATTTAGCCCTTTAAGAGTTGGAGAGGGCATTAGAAGAAGAGTTAATGAACTAAAAGACGCAGGTTTACATTTTGACGCTATTATACTTGTTCAGACTGATACATTGCAACATTGGAGACGCCACTGTCGTGGTTGCATCTCTGAGCTTTATCCAACGCGCAAACAAATCAATTGTATCTGGCTTAAAGAACTTGCGAGAGTTTATGCTGATGATGAGCAGTCTCAGAGTTTAGTTAGGTTAGTTGTGGAGTCGGAAGACGATATCAAAAGAGAGATTTAAGGGACAAAGCCGGAAAAACTAAACTATTTAGATGTTTGCTATATAACGGGGTCAGGAGAGTAGGGTTAAACGCTAGCCCGTGGTGCCTTATTTTCCGCTGGTCTACCCACTTGATTGTCAAGTGGGTGGACCGGTTCGCCCCGTTAAAAATAAGTGGGATTTCTCACAATACTAACAATACTTGACAAAGATAGGGGTTATAGGTTATATTATAAAAAAGCGCCAGGCCCCTTTTTGCCAATATGGGCAAAAAGCGCCTGACCCCTTTTTATGCATATGCAGATTGTTAATGTTACCAGAGGAACAATTATAGCCCAAAGGGCCCAGATTGCTGCCTCTTCGGCTCAGAGGATGAAGGGGCTTCTGGGTAGAAAGGGGTTATCTCTTGATGAGGCCCTGGTTCTTAAGCCCTGTTCGGCTATCCATACCTTCTTTATGCAATTTGCCATAGATGTGCTGTTTTTGGGCAAAAATATGCGGATTATTAAGGCAATCCAGAATATGCCTCCCAACCGCCTCAGTCCCATAGCCTGGGCCAGCCTTATGGTCGTAGAGCTACCTGCTGGTAAGATAAACCAGACCAATACCCAGGTTGGTGATATTATAGAGATTAAGGGGTAAAGAGGCAGGGGCCATCTGTATTAACTGCTTTGTTAGCAAGAGGTTACAAATGAAAGCCGAAAAACTTATAAGAAACACCAGAAACGCTTGGTTAAGAGTTACAAAAGTTAGTTTTCCACCCTTGTCAACTACCCCTCTTTATGCTATACTTATAGTGGATTCAGCAAAGGATACTCGAAAGGGCAATCCCTCCTTCTTACTTTCGCAAGAAAGCAGGGGGGAACGCAAAACCACGGGCCAAAAACAGGTAGCCGGGTTGCCGAAAGTTAAGACAACTCGGTTTTTTACTTTATGAATCCTAAGCACTTTTATAAAGGATTTACAAAGAGGCGGCGAAATGAGGCGGTATTTAAAGAGAGGGAGATTACAGGAGCAAAAAGATAACCAGGCCTTTTCCTGGCCAAAACGTGGTCAGGTAATGGTGGAATATACCGTGGTTTTTGCCTTGATAGCCGTTGTTACAGCAATTGCGACAGCGGCCTTTTTTTCGCGCATTTGCCGCTCAGAAGATGGCAACTCCTCAGCCTTTGAGCGCTATTACAATGCCATCGAACAAAGGATTATTAAGTGAGGTTAGCAATGTTAAGTAGAAAAGGGCAATATGTTATTGAATATGCGATTGTGTTGGCTGTTGTAGCGGCAGCGTTAGTAGCTATGCAGAGATATATCTATAGAGCAGTGAATTCAAAATTTACAGCTGTGGGCTACGAATATCACTACATGGGTGAAGATTGGGCCAGCAAGCATCCTGGCGGTGAGTCTAGTTCCAGTCCGGGAGCAAGGCCAACTGTGGTCAGGCCGGGAGAAGATGAACAAAAACCTAATTTTGATTACTATCCAAAAGATTAATGCAGGAGGTGAATAAAATGAGGCGGTTATTTAACAGAGGTGGACAAAGCACTCTTGAGTATCTTTTAATCCTTACCGGTTTAATTGCTGCTATCCTCTTAGCCAAGGGTTATATCCAGGGTAAGATGGGTGAGGCGCTCAACCGGGCAGGAGACAAAATCGTGGAAGAAACCGACACATTAATGAATCGTTAATCCGAAAATTGCTGGGAGGTGAATAAAATGAGGCGGTTATTTAATAAAAAGGCACAGTCAACTTTGGAATATGCTATCCTGATTGCAGTAGTTGTGGGTGCTTTAATCGGTATGCAGACCTATGTAAAAAGAGGCCTGCAAGGAAGACTCCAGGAAGCTACTGATCAGGTTGGTGGTCAGTTTGAGCCAGGCACAACCAGCTCTACGAGCAGAGTAGTTACAGCGCCCTCTAGTTCTGTCACTGAGGTAGACGCAGGCTCGGTAAGGGTAGAAAGTAGTGGTGGCGAGACTTCCAGAGAAGAACTACGCGAAACACCCTGGGAGACTGAATAATTATTCTTGGCTCTCTCGCATAACTGTATAAGTATAACGGAGAGAGCCAGGGAGGGGCGCGTGTAGTTTAGACGTATAGTCTCTAACTAACTAAACTCTTTAATTTCAATCGGGATGCACATTATAGTAATATAATAAAGAGGATAATAGTGGGAATGATAATGAAGAGAATAGTAAGACTAAATAGCTTAGGTCAGGCCACTACGGAAATGGCGGTTTTAGGTGCTATCCTGTTGATTGTTTTGGCCTCCCTGCTTAAATACGGTCAGATGATGACCAGGCAGCAGGAGTTGCAGATGAATACCTTCCGAAGGGCCTTAAGTAAGATTGACCAGGCCTACGACGCTGGAATAGGTAGAGTTACCTATTCAACAATAGAGGATAGCCGGTTGGTAGATGTCTTTAGTAAGCACTATGACGGCAATCAGAGATTGCGTTTAAGCGCCTCCAGTTCCGTATTCTGGGACAATGATGTTTATGCTATTGATGGCGCGGCCGATGGTAAGTTCTTTTATTCCATTAACGAAGAAGAAATAGAGCTTCCAGGCGGCTCAGCAACCGTTGAGGATGTCCAGACTATACCTTTCGTCCAGACGCATGGGGCTACGGATGTTACTCACTTCGATGGTTCGGGTGCCAGTTCTTATAGTCGGGAGGGTTCAGCAACCGAGACGGTAACCACGACTTTGAAGATGGGCGAAGGTGGAGAGGATAGGGTAATTACACAGACTCAGGAATTTACAGAGGACTCTGTTTGGTTTACCCCAGGAGAATAAAAATGTTAAGCGCAAAATCCATTTATCACAAGGGACAATCGACATTAGAGATTAGCTTGGTTGTGGGGCTTTTGTTTTTGTTCCTTCTGGGGATTGTGCGTATTATGGGGTGGTTTAACTCGGATATGGCCAATCGCCAGCAGGCCTACAAACAGAGCCGGATTGAGGCCACGGAAAGGTTGGGTTTGGCTGCTCAAGGCGTGCCTTACCAGACCCCCCGTTTAGACATATTTAGTGAGGTAGAGAGGTAAGACCAATGCAAGGCATTTTTATCCAACTTCATAATTTAGGCAGAAACCAAAACGGCCAGGCTGCACCATTTTTGATTATGCTGATTGCGGTTTTATTGGCCTGTATGATGTTAGTGTTTAACGTGGGCAAGGTCTCTTTAACTCGGGTGAATACACAGAATTCCGCTGATGCGGGGGCGTTAGCCGGGACTTCTATGCTGGCCAGCGGAGAGAACCTGCTTGCTGATTATAATGCCAAGATGATTGGGACCTATGCAGCGGCTGTGGCTTTCGGGGCAATGTTCACCTTTTATGGTTTCCAACCAGAGCCCTCTCCTCCCTGGGGTCTTCTGGCAGCTTATGCTTATTATGCCAGTGTAGAGGCTGCGCAGTTATCTCAATTTATCAATGCTGATGAGGCTGGGGAGAAGGCCTGTGAAGAGGCAAAGCGAATGGCCTATCAATACGCCTTTATCAACGCAGGCGTAGATGAACCGAAGACAAAACAAGCAGGCGAAAGTTATGAAGAGTGGAAGGAAAGAGAAAGCAATTTTCAACAGTGGATGAAGGACGGAGGCTATGGAAGCGGTATCTATAGTTGGGAAGAAGCAATCAATGAGGCCGAGGCCCAGGGGCTCTATCAGAAAAGCAGTCATTATAATGAGCTAAAAGTAGATGTAAGCAGTCCTAAAGGCTTTACTCTTTATCCGGCAGTAGCCCCATTATGGTTGCACAGTCTCGATATTTGGTATGTCCATACATCTCATGGCACTGTTATAACGAGAATTTGGTCTTTGCCTCTAGTTCTTCCGGTCTTACCGGCCTGGATAGCCTGGATTTCTCCTAATGATGCTGAGATGAGCGTTACTACTACCCGGGTTGAGCCAGGTGCGGATTTTGACCTCTGGCGAATGAAGATGCCGGTAATTGCCAGTGGTGCCCGCGCTACTACTTACGGTGGCAATGTCTATTTTCGCGGTTATGATTCCAAGTTAAAGAGGGTGTGGTAATAATGAAAAAGCTTATTATTTATTCTATTAGTATAGCGTTATTATTAGTTGCTTCAATAGTTAATGCTGAAGAGAGAATTCCTTTATTTCCCCAGAGCGTGGAGATAGAGCAAAGAGAGTTTAGCAAAAATTTTCCAGAAGGAAAGGCTGCTGCCCAGATGACTCATTATCGCACAGCGGCTCAAGCGGAAGAGATAACCCGCTTTTACGAAAATACATTGCAAAACTTAGGCTGGCAGTTACAGATTAAAAATGAACAGGCCGGCTTGCTCATCTTCTTAAAAGAAGACAGTTATATTAATATCGTCATTTTACCTAATTTAGGCCAAACGCCGCAAAGCGACTTTTATGTTACTTGCGGCAATAGCGTTGCTAAGCCCATTGAATTAGAAGGCGCCTATTCCAAAGAAGAAGCCCAAAAATTTATTAGAGAGAAGATACAACCAAAAGTTGATGTGCCCGGAAAGGATTTTGCCTGGGCTCCCCGTTATCCGGGTTCAATCAGGACTGTTTATTTAGAAGATGCCCCAGCAAAAGGGTGCCTGACTTTAGGCTATACAATTGGAGGCAATGTCTCTGAAAGCGTGGAAGGTTTTTATCGCCATAAGTTAATCGGGTTGGGTTGGCAGCCTACGCGCCGGATGCGCATGGAAACCTTACCGGGTACTGAGGTAAATGGCGGCACTGTCTTTTTCTTTAAAGGTCAACTGGGTCAATGCGCAATCAATATCAATTATTTAGAGAATGAAGATTATACAGTAATGGCCATTGTTTATATTCCTCAAGCCCCTTTTAAGGAGATGTAGAATAAATGACGACTTTAGTTCCTATCTTAATATTTGGCTTGACCTTCGGCTCTGTGGCTATTTTGACTTGGCAGCTTTTTCCCTCCGGCGCAGAGCGCTTAAGGAGTTTTCATCAGAAGAAGGTAGAAGAGTCGGCCAAGGCCCTGGATGCTATGTTTGTAGACGCATCCAATAAGAAACGGCTTGCCCTTATACATATATTGACGCCGCTAATCTTAGGCGGGACAACTTTTTTCATTATGCGTAATGTGATTTTTGCTGGCGGCGCTTGCGCTTTGGGCCTGATTCTTCCTGGCATTATTTTGAAAGGTAAACAGGCGAAGCGCCAGGAGAAATTCCGTCAGCAATTAGTCGATGGATTAATGATTTTATCCAGCTCTTTAAGAGGGGGTTTGAGTTTACTGCAATCAATAGAGGTTGTAGTGGAAGAGATGCCTGCGCCGATGTCCGAGGAATTTGGCCTGGTATTGCGGGAAAATAAAATGGGCATGGGCCTGGAGGAGTCTTTAGAGCAGCTGAATAAAAGGATGCGCTGCCACCAGCTCAATTTGGTTACCACTGCCATTTTAGTTGCCCGGGAGACCGGTGGCGATGTAGCCGAGGTGTTTGGCCGCTTGATTGAATCATTTCGGGAGACAAGCAGAATAATAGAGAAGGTGAAGACCTTGACCCTTCAGGGAAGACTCCAGGGTATTATTATGAGTATTTTACCCATATTTTTTGGCGTGGTAGTTTATACTACCAACCCACGCTTCTTAAACATAATGTTTGTGCACCCGATGGGCAGAATGCTTTTGTCTGCGGCTTTAATATTGGAAATAGTAGGTTCATTTTTAATCTGGCAGATGAGTAAAGTTGATGTGTGAGGTAAAGAGATGATTATTCAGACTTTTATTATGGTCTTTGTTTTTACTTGTATATTTCTGATAGCGCTGTTTGCCTTCCCGCGTAAAACCGAGACGGCAATTCGCCAGCGTCTTATTTCTGAGTCGCAAGGCGTAAAGAAAAAGAACATCTTTATTCAGTTTTTAGGCACGTTAGCGCCAATTAATAGACGCCTGGTAACGAGACCTCTAAGAGAAAAGATACAGCGGCGACTGCTTTTAGCGGGTCTGGTGATGAATGCGGAAGAATATTTAGCACTTCAGGAATTGAGTTTGCTCTTTGTGCCCGCCCTGGTCCTATTTATTATGGGAAGAAGCATTCCTCTTTTGTGGGTAGGGATTTCTGTAGCAGTGGGATTTATTTTGCCTAATCTTTGGCTTAAGCAGAAGATAGCCAATCGGCATAAGGCCATTGCCAAGGCGCTTCCTGATATAATCGACCTTTTGGCTCTGGCCATAGGGGCAGGATTAGATTTTATGGTGGCTTTAGGTAAGGTGGTGGAACGTGCTGAAGTAGGCCCCTTGACCGATGAGTTGCGTCAGGTCTGGCAGGAGACCAAAGTAGGAAAAGCTCGTCGGGATGCCTTTAAGGCGATGGCTGCAAGAATTGGTTTGCCTGATGTCTCTTCCTTTGTGCGCACTTTAATTCAGGCAGAGAGAATGGGTACGCCTATCGGCGATGTAATGCGTATCCAATCTGAACAGGCAAGGAACTGGCGCTTCCAGCGCGGAGAAAGATTGGCTTTAAAGGCGCCGATAAAACTTTTACTTCCCTTGGTCTTTTTCATTTTACCGGTGGTTTTAATCATTGTGGGAGGTCCGATATTTTTGCAGTTTATGACTAGCGGGCCTTTTCTAAAATAAAATGATTGCACAGATTATAAAAAACAGATTACACAGGTTGAAGATAGGTTGGGAAGACGATGTTTAAACGGCAAAACTCAAAACAAAAGATAATGTTCAGAATAATTGCTCTGGGGATAATCTTTGCCCTTTTGCCTGTTCAAACCTGTCTTGCCCGCGGGCGTGGCAAATGCAAGCTCGCTGAAGAGGTAGGCACAGGCGTAGCGATGAATGTCCTTCCTGGCGCAATAGGCCTAAATTCGCAATATGTTACCTTTAATCAGGTAATAATGGGGCATGTTGCGGCCCCGGGAATCAGCGCAGGTTTAGCCCATGCCGGCCTGGACGACCCTCTTGCCAATGCTGCGCTTACTGGCTTTCTTTCCGGCGGGATTAAAGGCGGTATGCTTGAAGGAGGTGGCTGGCAGGGAGCGTTTACAGAAGGAGCACGTTGGGCTACAGCTGGCGCAACAGGTAATTATTTAGAGCAACAGGGTCTTCATCCTGGTCTGGCTAACCTTGGGGCCAGCGCAGCTGGAAATTTTGCCGGTGGAGCAATGCAGGGTATATTGTATGAGAAAGCTTACAATGAGGCAGGTAATCTTAAATCCGATTGGGCGAAAAAATATGGCACAAGATATGAACTGCAGGATAAAGATGGCCATCCACTAGAAACACTCATCGAAGAAAGCTCATCTCAACTAAGGTTGGTTGAGGTTCCTCGGATTGCCGCCACTTAATCTATGGGGCAAGGTTTCTTTGGCGGTGGTTGGCAGGCAGTAACAGAGCCGGGCTGGAGTTATTATATTGGCGAGGGCCTGCGCAGCGGAATTCTCCAGGCCGGATACGACAGAAAAACAGGAGAGACCGAAACCTGGGCTGCCCTGGCTGCACCTTTTGTTGGAGATGGCGCACGGACTTTAGTTGCGGACATTCAAAGAAAGCGATTGGCGGGTTCTCCTGATGCCCCCATTCCCGACCCTACTCTTTGGTATGGTCATGCTATTGGTAGTTTAACAAGAGCGGCAGTTAGTGAAGGGATAGTCCACATAGCCAAAAAGAACGACCTTTCGCCTCAAACCACAGGCCTGTTGACAAATTTAGCTACAGGCGCAATGGGCGGCTTTATCCAGGCTGGTTTTCGTCAAGACGGTGTTAGTTTAGGCGAATCAGTTAGACAGGGTATTGCCAGAGGTCAATATCCTGCCTACAGAGATTTTATGACCTTTGGCTCTCCAGAGCAGAGATTTAGAGGGATAAATCATAGTTTAGAATCAAGCCTCTACGCCAGCCGGGTCTTAGATTTCGCCCAGGACAGCTGGTTGCGTAAGATGAGAAGGCCCGACGGGGGCATTGAGACAAAGGTAGGGTTCTATTATGGCGATGTCCAGCGTAGCCGAATGACCAATATCTTCGTTTCCCAGGCAGCAAGTAATATCGCTATTCCTGTGAGGCAGGCATTTACTGACCAGTTCGCTATTGAAGGTAAATATGCTGAGATCTTTGAGAAGTTTATTAAAGACCCAAGAATTCCTCAAGCGACCAAAGATAAATTTATATCTGTGGCGGCAGTGCATCGTAAGCAATACGAAGCACTAGGAGGCGAAGCCTGGGAACGAGAAAGCACCTTTTCTTATAAACGAGGTCTAAAGGATATTAGCGAGACTTCGTTTGGTGATTTTTTGAGTAGTTTAGAGACTGATTTAGGTAGGCTTCCTGCAGGGATAGAGGAAGTAACTCTTGGCAAGAACGGCAAAGAAGTGGTATTCGTTCCCACGGATAGTCTGCGCACCTCTCGCAAATATATTCTGAGAAGATGGCGAGAATGCCCCGTATTTTTAGATGGGAAAAAGATGTTCGTCGATAAAGATGATATCTTTACCCAGGTTACCTTGGCTAATGGCAGAGAGGCATTTTTCTTGCCAGATAAATTAAGAACCTCTCCCTCATGGAGGTGGAATGGTTTTATAGAAGGCGAGACGCCCGAAGGCAAGAGGGTCTTCATAAATTGGTCGGATATTTCCCAGCCGCTTAGAGCAGTGATGACTCACGGCCCTAAAGTTGAGAGAACCGAAGAAGCCCCCGACTTTAGTGCTTTTCCAACTATCCCCGATAAACCTGTGCGAGAGAGGGTTCCAAGTTACGAAAAGTATCTCGACTCAGATAAAATCTACGGTGACGTAACAGAATCTATATATTATCAAGAGGCGGTTAAAGACAAATTATTGAAAGAAGGGTGGCTCTTCCGCCTTGATTCCGCTCCGCAATCTCCTTAAAAGATAAAAGGGGTCAGGCGCTTTTTGCCCATATTGACCAAAAGGGGCCTGGCCCCTTTTTTATTGTCTCTCCTTCCAAGAAAGCTCAGAAAAGAATCCTTGAGGTTTTCCTGCAAATTAATTTCTATAACTAAATTTCAAGAATAAATCTTTACAAAAGTTGTTCTATGTTATACCATTTATATTAATATATGCTTTGTAACAGATGGGGGGGATAATTGAAATGGAGGAGAAGAGAAGATACATTCGCTGGAAGGTTCCCACCAACACCTATGAGAAATGGGGTATCCCTACCAAAGTGGACTACAAGGTAGAGCATGCCGAGGTTTGCAACGAGGCGCTTTGCCAGGATATCAGCACGATGGGGATGAAGCTTTCCTTGAATGAAGGACTTGAGAAAGGAACTGTGCTGGAGATGAAGATAGATATTCCCAGCGAGAAAGTGCCCATCTTTGCCCGTGGGAAGGTCACCTGGCAGCGAGAGGTCGAAGAAGAGAAAAAGAGATATTTTGAGGCCGGGATTTACTTTACCACCATCAAGGATTCGGACAAGGAAAGGATTTACGCCTTCGTTTATGAATGGGGCTCTGATGAGGTGCGTGGACGTTGGTGGGAAGGGTTTGAGCAGAAAAGGGGTCAGGCGCTTTTTCACTCAAACCCCTAAAAGGGGCCAGGCGCTTTTTGCTATTTTGCTATAACTACTTGACAGCTAAGAAGTATTATGTTAATCTAAGACAATAGTTAAGATGTTATTTAACTTTTTAAGTAAGGGCATAACTTATATGTCCGAACTTAACCTTAGTCTTTATATTATAATAGTCAGCCTAATAATAAGGACTAATTAAGTTAGAGGTCTGAATCAAAATGGACCGTTCTAAAAATAGGTCTTTGGCTAAATGAGCCGTTGGCTCAAAAACCAAGGAGGTCACTATGAGAAAAGCAACTCATAGAGAGACAGAACAAAGAAGATTCATCCGCCTGGAAAAGACACTGCCGGTAAGGTTTGACCTACCCGATATTCCTGCTGATAGTGGCACATCCACCTTTGCTAAAGCTTCCTCCTTCGCTCTTCGAGCTACGGAGGAGAGGTCGGTGGATAGTCCTCCGAAGCCTTGGCGAAAGAGGACATTTGAGGCCTTGAGTAGAAATATTGGTGAGGGGGGGGCATTTATTGAGAGTGACATTGTCCAAGAGGAAAGTTTTGTTTTAAGTAAAGAGGCAATATTAAATTTAGAAATTGAACTTTTGGGTCAAGCACAAAGGATAAGACTGCGCGGCGAGATTATCTGGATAAGTAAAAAGTCCCGCGCCCCTCAGAAGAAGAAAAACGGCTTTGGCGTAAGATTTATCCAGATAAGCGCTGATAAAAGAAAGGCAATTTCACTATTTATCTCCAAAGAAATGCTCGAGCAAACCGAACTCGTAGAAAAAGAGATTCCTGTTATATCCAGAGAGCAAAAGTTAACCGATAGGCAGCGTCGAAATCTGGAGATCCTGGATACTATCAGAAAAAATAGGTTAATTTCCCGTGCCGAAATCTCTAAACACACCGGTATTAATATAGTTACAGTTTCAAATTATATCGACGCCTATCTTAAAAAAGGCCTGGTTTTTGAAAGAGGTTTGGATATCTCAACAGGCGGCCGCAGGCCTGAACTGGTGGAAATAAATCCTAAATACGGTTATGTCATTGGGGCAGATATCGGTCCTTTAAATGAGAGGGAGGCCTCAATGCAGGTAGTAGCTACTGATTTTACCTCTCGGGTATTAGGGAAGGTTAAGGAAAAAAGGCCAAGCGAGTTTATTGAAGAAGCTGTGCCTCTGCTTAAGGACTTGATTGCGAAAGTCCTGGAAAGCACTCCTGTGCAAAAGGGAAAGGTTAAGGGAATCGGTATAGGCATTTCCGGATTAATGGATAATTTTAGCGGCACTATGCGTAATCCGCTCACCGGAACTACATTCGCTAATTATATAGCGATTAAAAAAGATTTAGAAGATGAATTTGCTCTTCCCGTATTTATTGAAAATAGCGCATCTTGCGCCTTATTTGCAGAAAAATGGACAGGAATAAGTTTAGAGGTAAAAGCCGCTGATAACATTATTTACATCGCCTCAGAACATCAATGTGCAATAATGCTTAAGGGTGAACTTTATACGGGTGCAAGTAAAAGTGCAGGACA
>CAZEQA010000013.1:0-16046 GCA_964514265.1 uncultured Planctomycetia bacterium
GGTAAAACCGGCCTTCAATGAGGTCAACGAAGCGAAACAGGAGAAGGAGCGGATGATTAACCAGGCCTGGGAAGCTTATAACAAAGCAATTCCTCGGGCCCGCGGTGAGGCGGAAAAAGTCATTCGTGAAGCCGAAGGATATCAATTAGATAAGGTCAACCGGGCCAAAGGCGAGGCAGAGAGATTCTTAGATACCTGGGCAGAATATAAAAAGGCGCCCGAGATTTCCCAGAAAAGGCTTTATCTGGATACAATGATGGAGGTTTTGCCCAAGGCAAAAGAGAAATATATAATCGATCCCCAGCAGACCTCGATTCTGCCATTATTAAATATTGGCCAGAAAGGAGGGACTCAGCAATGAAACCGATTTTAAGGATAATAGGGATTTTAGTAATTCTGGTAATAGCTCTATTTTTAAGCGGCACAATATATATACTCGATGAAACCAAGCAGGTGGTAATTACCCAATTTGGTAAGCCTATAGGTGAGCCGATTGCTGCTGCCGGGTTACATTTCAAAACACCGTTTATCCAGCGGGCCCAGTATTTTGAGAAAAGACTTCTGAACTGGGATGGCGACCCTAATCAGATTCCCACCAAAGATAAAAAGTATATCTGGCTAGATACTACTGCCCGCTGGAAAATCAGCGATGCCTTGAAATTTTTGCAATCAGTGGGAACGGAGACCGGTGCGTATGCAAGGCTCGATGATATTGTCAATTCCGCCACACGCGATGCCATTACCAGCCATCTCCTTGTTGAGGCAATCAGGAATACCAATCGCATCCTGGAAACTAAAGAGAAAGAAGAGGATATCATCGTAGTTACTGAAGAGGCGTTAGAGGAAATTAAGGTTGGCCGACAAACCCTGGCGGACATGATTTTGAATAAGGCCAAAGTCCTTGCTCCTCAATACGGCATTGAATTGATAGATGTGCGCATCAAGCGCATCAATTATGTTGAAGCGGTGCAAAGGAAGGTCTATGAGCGGATGATTGCCGAAAGGAAACGGGCCGCTGAGCAATATCGCTCTGAAGGTCAGGGAAAGAAGGCGGAGATTGAAGGTCAGACGGGCAAAGAATTAAAACAGATTACTTCCGAGGCCTACCGCAAGGCCCAGGGCATCAGAGGAAAGACGGATGCTGAGACAACCAGGATTTATGCCGATGCCTATAATAAGGATCCCGCATTTTATTCATTCATGAAGACATTGGAGACATACCGCAAGACGATTGATGAGAAATCTACCATAATCCTGACCACCGACAGTGATTACTATAAATATCTGAAGGGTCTTAAAGGCAGGCCAAAAGATTAAGGTGCCGAGGTCCTTCGCCTCGTAAGAGCTAGAGGACCGATTTGTACCCTGAAAGAAACCGACAAACCGGAGAGGTCGCATAGTCTGGTCTAGTGCGCGTGTTTGGAGAACACGTGTGCCGAAAGGTACCCTGGGTTCGAATCCCAGCCTCTCCGTTTTTTATAACTCCTTATTTTACAAGTAGTTGAAACATACTGCAAAATTTATCTCACCATATACTCCTTTGAGGCATAAAGCTTCTCATAAAAATTTAAAATTATATTTGCGATTTTAAAAAATTTATGTTAACCTTATAGATGTTGGTTAACATACGTTAACTAATGGTTGCATGGTTAATAAAACCGCATTAATTAGTAAGCATAGATAAAAAAAGGAAAGATAATGAAACAAACTCAATTTATTAGCATTCAGGAACTGGCCAATATTTTAGGAATAAGCAGAATTGCCGTTTATAAGAAAGTCAAAAAGGGCCAAATTAAAGCTATGAAAATCGGAAGAAATTTTGCTATACCTAAGAGGTATGTAGCTCATATATTAGGAAAAGCTTTGAGTAATAAAGACAAACAAAGTATAGATAGAGCAATAAAAAGGACAGTGCAAGACTATGGAGAGGTGTTGAAACTTCTAGGTAGGACATAATGAAGATACTCAACGTAAAAGAGGTAGAGTATATCGCCTTCCGCTTAGCACAACAAATATTATCTTTTAATGAACCTATACCAGATTTTTCAACAAGATTCCCTAATGTTTTGGAAAGTTGCTTAGCTGTCCCATTTCAAACTTTCTTAGGCAAATCCCCCTATCCAAATCTTATCTCTAAAGCGAGCATTCTCTTTTATCTGATGCTTAAAAATCACCCTTTTCAAAATGGTAATAAAAGGATTGCTATGACTACTTTATTTGTGTTTTTATATAAAAACACAAAATGGATTAAGGTGGATACTCAAGAACTTTATAATTTTACTATGTGGATTGCCCAAAGCCCTGCTAACACTAAAGACGAAACAGTGAAAGCTATAGAAAAATTCTTGAAAAAAAATGTAGTGAATTTATAGAAAATGTAAACTTGATGTAACGCGATTATAGTGCTAAAATAGAATCTTTAAAATAGGAGAAATGATGTTGAAAAAGATAGGCATTTGGGTTTTGGTTTATAGTATTATATGCGCAGGGATAATAAATTATTCTTTATGGTTTGGGTTAGCTCTTGGAGTGGGCGGTTCAGGCATATTTTATAAATTTAACACTGCTGTGAATTCAATTTTTAATATACTTGATGTCCTTCTTCCAATAGGCATATTAGCAGGCTTCTTGCTAACATTGATTGGGAGCATCTGCTTGATGTCAAATAAGATAGGTGGCAAAAAAATATCTGTGTGGGGCATATTTCTTTCTATAGCTGGCTCTCTATTGGGAGTTATGTTAACTTTTATTTGCTGCATATATGGCTTTGACTTCTTTTATGATTTTCTCCCTATAGCTATCATGGCAGCTATTATTACTAGTACAGGAATATTGCTTAATAAGAAGTTAAAGCAAATTTAAATAAATGGTTCAGATTGGTGTTAAAAGTGGTGTTAAAACAGGGGTTTTGAAGCGGAAACTGGGCCCGTCCCAGCCTCTCCGCCAAAAATAGGACGGGTTTATTTGTTGCTGAAAGAAATAGTAGAGCAATGCAGCGGGTTAGGTATTTATGAAAAACGGGATATTACCGATGAGTACGTTGAGCTTGTGTTTTACAACAAAGAACAGGATGAATGGAACAGGATATTTACTGATATTTTGGGCCCGGTGATAAAACCGGCAGGATTAGAACCTACTGAAGATGACCTACGCCTGACAAAGGACTACGGCGGGATCCGTATTAACCAGACATTATTTAAAAAAAAGTTTGATGGCGTTACCGTGATAGCCATGTTTTGGCCCTGGCAAGACGGTATGCAAACCACATTAAAGATAGGCCTTTTAAAAGAATGAGACCTTTAGTTCTTATAATCCTCATATGTTTGGCACCTTTAATTGTCTTAGCCGAACAGCCCGATGCTACAACTCAAGTAAGCCCTGAATATTCAGAAGAGACCGATAAATCCGAGGCATTAGATTCAACTATAGAGCAGCTAAAGCAGGAATTAGAACAAGTAAACCAACAATTGAAGAGTATAGGAGAAACACAGGAGCAATTGGAACTCGACCGCCAGAAATTAGGACGAATCGTCATAGATAACAATGAACTTTTCACCCTCAAAGTAATGAGGGATATTGCTATAGCCTGTGAATCTTTTCGCCTAAATCAAAGGCTAAAGAGTTATCCGAGAAGATTTGAAGAACTAAAAGACTATACTTCAGAGGGTATAATGAATGCTACTCGTCCCTCTAAGGCTATATTTGGGTATTATTATAAATATCGATGTGTAAATAAGGATAGCTTTAGGCTAAAGGCCATTCCCGCTACTAAAGGTAAAACCGGAGAAAGGACATTTGTCCTTGATAATACTGACGTTATAATCGACGAGGAAACAGGTAAACCCGTAAGTTCAAAGAAACGCCAGAGTCAAAAAGATGAAGGAGAGATAGAATGAGGCGTATGGTAATTTCCTTAATGCTTGTCTTTACTTTGGTAGCAAATGTTTTTGCCGCTGATTATTCGGAAAACTACATCTTTATCCATAACTTGGTTGATTGCCTGGAAAGGCTTCAATCAGCTGCCCGCTATAGTATCGAGGATGCAGAATACGAATCCTTATTACCGAATCTCCATAAACAGATATCTTACTTCAGAGATGCAAAGATATTTATAAAAGACTGGTTAGACAGCAAAAATATGGCGATTAAGGCCACTGCTGCGGGAATGTATGTGGATATTTCTGAAATAGAAGATGCCGCTAAGAGCTTAATAAATATTTTAAGTGCGCCAACATTAGAGGATATACCGGATATATCCAAGCACTGTTCGCAAATAGGTTTTGCCTGGAATAAAGTTTTTCAAAGTAGCGGTTTTGCTCTCTGGGTTATTGCTCAACCTGCGAAATCTAAAGACCCTAAGGGAAAAATCCCTTTTATTATTTCCGATAAAGAACGCCAAGATCTCATTAAATATCTTAATAAAATCTTTGGCAGAGACTTTAGGGAATATGAACAATTGCTCAGCCAAAAAGATAAAGGTGAAATTAGTGAATTTAAACTTACAATTCCTGTCTGGTCGGCACTACATTTGCGGTCATTACTAACGCAAGAAACATACGAACAGGCAGAGAGAGAGGAGGACTAGAGATGAAAATTTTACAGGTTGCTTATCCCTACATAAGCACACCGCCTAAAGGCTACGGAGGAAGTGAAAGAGTAGCATCTCAAATTGTTGAAGAATTAGTCAAGCGTGGTCATGAAGTGCATTTATTGGCAACTGGAGATTCTGTGACAAAAGCTAAGTTGCATTATGTTTATCCAGAGCAATTAACTTTGGCCAATGGTAATTCATATTATAATATCCAGCAGTATTTAAAAGCTAAAGAGTTGGTAAAGACTCTGGGGATAGAGATTGTCCATAACCATATGGGCGAGGCCGGATATGAGATTTTACCCGGTAGAAATGTTACTACTATGCATAATGATTACAAACTTAAACTTGGTCATTGTGTGGCCATTAGTCAAAATCAAGCTCAGAGGGTGGGATTAACCAAAGTTGCTTATAATGCCATCGAGGTGGATAAATATACGTATTCCGAAGAAAAAGAAGACTTTATGTTGTGGCTGGGTAATTGTATGCGAGGCAAAGGCCCCGAAGTAGCGATAAAACTAGCCAAGGACTTAAAAGTAAAATTAGTAATGTGCCTGAAGGTGGATAAAGGCACAACGGTAGAAGATTATTATAATGAAAGGATTGTGCCGGCATTAAAAGGGACTAAAGGTTTGGTTGAAGTTAAGGGTATCGTATTGTTAAAAGAAAAGCTACGCCTCTATGCTAAAGCCAAGGTGTTTTTATTGCCGATTAGTTGGAATGAACCATTTGGGCTGGTAATGTTAGAGGCGATGTCCAGCGGAACCCCGGTTGTGGGCTACTCTTACGGAAGCGTGCCCGAGATAATATCTCACGGCGAGAGTGGTTATATCGCACCCCCAGACGATTACACAGCCTTTAAAAAATATGTTAAGCAAGCACTAAAGGGTAAAATTAGTCCTAAGAAATGTCTGGAACAGGCCAAAAAGTTTAGCGTAGAAAGAATGGTTGATAGTTACGAAAAAATATATCAGGATGTTTTAAGCGGTAGTTAAGTTTCTGCGCCCCTCCTCCTACGCCCTTCAAAGCGGGGCAAACTATAGTAGGGCTTCGGAGGACAAGACGCTACGTCCTGAAGTAGAATAACATTGAAGCGCCCGTAGCTCAATTGGATAGAGCACTAGTCTACGGAACTAGGTGTTGGCCGTTCGAGCCGGCCCGGGCGCGTTAAATATCTGTGTAATGATGAAAAAGCTAATAGCTGAATTAATTCTATTAGGATTATTAATAACTGCCGTATATATGGTAGTTAAGCCCAAGGGTCCGGGGGAAGGTCTTTTTTCTGCAAAGAGTTCTACCGAAGAGCAGAAATCCGGGGAAACGGTAGTAGTATATTTTAAGAATGGAAATACACTTATAGGAGAACTGCTGGAGAAAACAGAAGATAGATATTATGTCAGATGGAAAGGCGAAGAAATTATTGTCTATGCCGAGCAAGTAGAGCGTATAGGTGGCCAAGAAGAAATAGCGAAGGAAAAACGCATTCTTTCGGACGAGGAGATATCTAACTGGTGGCCTTATGAAAACGATATTGTAATAAGATTGACCAATAGAATGGTTTGCGATGCCAGGATTACCCGGGCAGGAAAAGACAAACTCACCCTCTTATATCTTACAGAAGGTCAAGGACGTATTGAACAGGATATTGAGCGCTCAAAGGTTGAATACCTTATTTTTAAGCCTATGGATAACGACCAGAGCAAACGAATAGAAAACTCACTTAGGGAAATGTTCCCGGAGATGAAGTTTTACAAAGAAGGGAATTTTACTATTGTAACTGATTCCTATCTTAGCTGGGTTAAAGAGTATAGAAAGACATTAAGAGAGACCTATACAAATGTCTACCTTAAATTTTTTAATCTTTTCAAAGATAGGAAACCGCAAACCCAGAATTTTATCGTAATATTTGACGACTTCGCCGATTTTGTGGAATATGCAATAGCAGACGGGGTGCCCGGTTGGGCAGTTGCCGGTTACTTCAGTCCGGATGAAGAGGTGCTTTATCTTTTTAATGTATTAGGGGATAAATTCTCCGAGATTCTATTTGAAGCAATGGTCGGGGAAAGCGGAAGAACGATTAATGATATAGTAGATAAAGTCGAAGAGCATGTCGATGAGAGATACCATATCTTTATTAAAGGCCAGGCCAAGAGGATTAAAGATAAATTCTGGAATGCCTATAGTTACTATAAAGGTATTTTTAGAGAAGCAACAATGGGTACATTGAGACACGAGTTTACTCATGAACTTTTTCATAACTGGGGTTTGCAAAATATAGATTTATCAAAGGTTAAGACAGACAGAGAGGAACTTATAAAAAGGAAGAAGGAGATCTTTGAGACAGAGGATTATAAGAAAAAGGCAAAACTGATCAAGGCCTTGATTTCTTTAAGAGGTGAGTCGCTCGATATGCAAGCGGCAAATTCATGGCTTGCCGAAGGCACAGCCACATATTGCGAAACCGACCCGCCGGGCAGCCGGAATAATAGATGGCTATTTATTTATCAAGAGATGCTCAAAGAAGGATCAGTCTATCCCTTAGAATCTTTGACATACTATAAGATAGGAAGTTTCCCTGGGGTTTGCCCAAAGGCCATGTTGCAACTATATGCCCAGAGCTGGGCATATGTTACTTTTTTGATGGAAAAATACCCGGAGCAATTTATGGACTACCAAAAAAGGATGGCCAAAGATTTAACCCAGGAGCATGAGGATATAGATTGGCTCCTGGAAGAGTTGGGCAAAGATTTAAGAACCGTAGAGAAGGAATTTGTAGAGTATATGAATACATACGAACAGGTGGACGACCCTTACGTAAGCAGCTTTGTTAAACTATATGATATTTTCCGAGAGTAACCTTCCCCCTTGGGATCCTCCCCCTTGGGACCGTTTCCTCCTTCTACGATTGGAAAATCCGGAAGGACAAGCAAATTGTTCGGGAACCTGTCCCCCCCTTTTGAGAGAGAGGTAGCTGTTATGTCGGCAGAGTACATTTATGAAGATAGATGAAGTATATATGTCCGAGGCCTTAAAGGAGGCCAGAAGGGCGTTTGATTCAGATGAAGTTGCCGTTGGTGCAATAATCGTATATAAGCGCAAAATCATTGCCCGCGCCCATAATCAGACAAGACGGCTTTGCGATCCCACTGCCCATGCCGAGATGATTGCCCTTACCCAGGCGGCGAATTTCTTAAAGAGTGAACGGTTGCTAAGCTGCACACTTTATGTTACAATAGAACCTTGCCCTATGTGCGCGGGGGCTGTTGTGTGGGCCAGAATTAAGCGCCTGGTTTTTGGCGCAGCTGACCCCAAGGTCGGTGCCTGCGGCTCAGTAATGGATATCTTAGGCCAACGACAGCTGAATCATCGAGTCAGTGTCACTAAAGGCGTTCTAGCTGAAGAGTGCGCTGCCTTAATCAGCGCCTTCTTCCAAAAACAGCGTTCTTTAGGTAAAAAGTAGAGCTTTCTAAGGTTCTTCGCCCCTTCAGGGCTCAGGACCAAAATTTCAAAATGTAATAGAAATATTTCTAAGGTCCTTCGAAACGTAAGAGCCAGAGGACCGATTTGTATCCTGTGAAACTCTGCAAATCGGAGAGGTGCCTGAGTGGTTGAAAGGAGCCGCCTGCTAAGCGGTTGATCTGGATTATACCGGATCCTCGGGTTCGAATCCCGGCCTCTCCGCCAAACTTCGCGAAGCGAAGTTTGGTATTGAGGCAGCGTTAAAAATGCGAGCAGGTGCAAGCATTTTAGCTGCCGAAATACCTATTAAACAATTATGGAAGAGAAGTTAAGAAAGGGACTGGGGCTTCTGGATGTCTTTTGCATTGCCTCGGGGGCAATGATTAGCTCGGGGCTATTTATTTTGCCTGGCATTGCAACAGCTAAGGTGGGGCCGGCCTTGTTCCTTTCCTACATTCTGGCCAGTCTTATTGCTGTGCCCACAGTGTTTAGTAAGGCCGAACTGGTTACCGCGATGCCCAAAGCTGGGGGCGACTATTTTTATATCTCAAGGAGTATGGGTTCTGTTGCCGGAGTTATTGGTGGTTTGAGCAGCTGGTTTTCCCTAAGCCTGAAGGCAAGTTTTGCACTAATTGGTATGGCTGCTTATGTAAAATTAATTACTCCTTTCGGTATAAAGGCAGCGGCCCTGGGCCTATGCCTGGTTTTTGTAGCGCTTAATCTCATCGGCATCAAGCAGGCAGCCAGGACTCAGGTTATTTTGGTTTTGGGGTTATTAGCGGCTCTTCTGTTTTATATCTTTTTAGGGTTTCCCTCTATCCACCTTGAGAGATATACCCCCTTTGTGCCTTTTGGCCTTGGTTCAGTTTTTGCTACTGCCGGTTTTATATTTATCTCTTACGGAGGGTTGACCAAGATTGCCAGTATCGCCGAGGAGATAAAGAATCCGGCACGCAATATCCCTTTAGGGATGATTCTTTCTCTTGTTTCTGTGGGTATAGTTTATGCCCTGGTTGCCTTTGTTACTACGGGGTTACTTACCCAGGACAAACTTCAATATAGCCTGACTCCTATTTCCGATGCAGCCCGCAGTTTCTCAGGCACTTCGGGCCTGGTAATTATGGCGATAGCGGCCATTTTGGCCTTTGTCTCTACTGCTAATGCCGGCATCATCTCGGCATCGCGTTATCCTTTAGCCATGGCAAGGGACAGGCTTCTTCCCAGATTTTTTGAAAGAATAAACACAAGGTTTGCCACGCCCCACTATTCTATACTTTTTACCGGGGCATTTATGCTGGCGGCAATATTATTTTTAAAATTGGAATTGTTGGTTAAGGTTGCTTCGGAATTATTAATCCTGCTTTTTATATTTACCAATATTGCCGTAATTATTATGCGCGAGAGCAAACTGCAAAATTATCAACCAAAGTTTCGTTCTCCTCTTTATCCGGGAATGCAAATATTAGGGATTATGGGATGTGGATTCTTGCTTGCGGAGATGGGACGGCTTATCCTGTTCTTAAGCGGCCTGCTTATTGGCGTAGGCCTGGTTTGGTATCTGGTTTATGCGGGCACAAGAGCGAGAAGAGAATTTGGATTAATCCACATTATTGAGCGCATTGCCAATAAAGAATTGACTTCGGGCCAGCTGGCAAAGGAGTTAAAAGGAATTATTAGAGAGCGGGATGAGATTGTTGAAGATAGATTTGACCATTTAATCAAAGAAAGTGCGGTCTTGGATTTAGAAGGGCCTTTGTCCAGGGATGAATTCTTTAAAGAAGCAAGTAGCTTTCTCAGCGAAAGATTAGAACTGGAACCTAAAGAATTAACTGACTTGTTTATTCGCAGAGAGAAAGAGTCTACTACGGTAATCAGGCCGGGGCTGGCCATTCCCCATCTTATTATTGAAGGAAGGCGTAAGTTTACAATCCTTTTGGCCCGAGCCAAGCAAGGAGTTATCTTTTCTGGGGCTAGTTCGCCTGTACATGCTGTATTTGTGCTTGTCGGTACTCGCGACGAACGCAATTTCCACCTGCGCGCTTTAGCGGCCATTGCCCAGATTGCCCAGGGTGAAGGTTTTGATAAGAAATGGCTTAGTGCGCGCAATAGTGAGGCGTTAAGAGATATTGTTTTATTGGCGGAAAGAAAACGCTTTGGAGGAAGATAGGGGAGATGATGGTGGGGCTCTGGTTAAAGTTTATCATCGCGGCAGCAATTGTGGTATTTTCCGGATACCGGCTTTGTATCTATGCGGAAAAGATTGCCCAAATCACAAAGATCGACCGCACTTTTATTGGTCTTATCCTTCTGGCGGTGGTTACATCTTTGCCGGAATTAGCCGTGGCTATCAGCGCTACTAAGATAGGCGCTTTAGATTTGGCCGTGGGGGATCTTTTTGGCAGCAACCTCTTTAATCTGACTATCGTGGGAATTATCTGGCTTGTCTTTATGAAAAGACCTAAACTCTTGTCTTTTGAGTCTACGCATTTTATGAGTGCAGGAATAAGTATTTTACTGATTGCCCTGGCAGCAATGGGTATTGTCTTTTACAATTTAGTTAGTGCGGGAGCCGGCTATTCCAATTTCCTTGTTGATGTAGAGTCAGCATTAATTTTAGTTATCTATATCGTTGGGGTGTATCTTGTCTTTTATAGTGAGAAGGGTAAGGTTACTCAATATGCGGCAAAACCCGGCGGGCGTTCCCCTTCGCTAAAGCTTCGGGGAACAGCCCTCCGAAGCCTTGGCGAAGGAGGGCGCGGACAGTCTGCAAGAGCCTGGTCGAAATTCTTGCTTTACTCTATTATTTTGGTAGGCTCGGCGATTTATCTTTCTGGCTTGGGCGATAGAATTGCCCGGATACCTGTGGGAGGCGTAGCCTTAGGCGGCACTTTTGTCGGCAGTCTGTTTGTTGCTGTAACTACATCTTTACCTGAGATGGCCGTAGCTCTTTCAGCAGTAAAGCTGGGGTTTATAGATATGGCCCTGGGCGACATCTTTGGCAGCAATATGTTTAATATGGCGATTATTTCTATTGCGGATTTATGTTTGGGAAGAAGGATTATTTTATCCGCTATATCCGGTGAGCATCTGTTTACTGTGCTTTTTGTGCTTATTTCCACTGCGCTTGTTTTGGCTAGCCTTGTTTATCGCAGCAAAAGGAAAGCCCCTGCTTTAGCCTGGGATTCGGTGAGTATACTTTTTGTTTTTGTTCTGGCTAATCTAGTTAATTATTTCTTGAGATATCTGAAGGTGCAATGAGTTATCTTGTCTTTGCCCGCAAATGGCGACCGCAAAATTTTGATCAAGTAATTGGTCAGGGGCATATCGCCACCACATTAAAGAATGCGATTTCCCTTAAGCGCGTGGCCCACGCCTACTTATTTAGCGGGCCCCGGGGAATTGGCAAGACCTCCACGGCAAGAATCCTGGCCAAGGCCTTAAATTGCGCAAAAGGCCCTGCCCCCGAGCCTTGCAACGTCTGTGAGTTCTGCAGTGAGATTTCTGAAGGTCGAAGCCTCGATGTGATGGAGATAGATGGTGCATCCAACCGGGGCATTGAACAAATCAGACAATTAAGGGAAAATGTTAAATTTTCCCCGGCAAAGAGCCGCTTTAAGATTTATATAATTGATGAGGTGCACCAGATTACTACTGATGGATTTAATGCCCTTTTGAAAACTCTGGAGGAGCCGCCTGCACATGTAAAGTTTATCTTCGCCACCACGCAGGCACATAAGGTCTTGCCGACTATTCTTTCGCGTTGTCAGCGCTTTGACTTTAGGCCCCTGGCTACTTCTTCTATTGTAGATAAGCTTAAGCGGATAACCAAAGCGGAGAAGTTAGATGTCGGCGAGGATGTGCTTCTTTACGTTGCCCGGGCGGCGGGGGGGAGTATGCGCGATGCCGAGTCCATTCTGGACCAGGTAACTTCTTTTTGCAGAGGCAAAGTAGATTTAGAGACGGTTACCTCTATGCTGGGAATGATTGGCCTGGAGGCCCTTTGGGAAATTTCCCAGAAGATAATTGAGCGAAATACGGCTGAGGCGCTTATTCTGGTGGAAAGGATTATTAATGAAGGTAAAGGCCTTTACCAATTTATCCTGGGTCTTATGGAGTATTTTCGTCATATTTTGATTGCCAAGATAGTCAGCGGCGAGAATGCGCGCAGCCTGATTGATTTGCCGCAGGATTCTCTGCGGCGCATTGCTGAACAGGCCAAAGGCCTAACTTTTGAGGAACTATTTTACATATTTAATATTTTAGTCCGGGCTCAAGAAAATTTAAGAAGGGCCCTGTCCTCTCGGGTGGTTGTGGAGATGGCTATTGTTAAGTTGACCCAGAGAGAAAACCTTTCTTCTTTGGAGAATATTTTGGCTAGACTTACAGATTTAGAGCAAAGGCTTTCTTCGCGTCATTGCGAGGAGCCCCGCAAGCCCGTTTCTGGCGACGAAGCAACCTCAAAAGCGGAGATTGTTTCCTCCAACGCTTGCGCTTCGCAGGACAACTCGGCCGCTTCGCTCCCTCGCCCCGTTAGAAGTCAAAGACTTTCTAACGGGGCGAGCAATGGCAACAGCGACATTATTGAACATTCTAGCTGGCTGGATTTATTAGAAGCCATAAAAGAAGAGAAGATGTTTGTGGCTACTTCTCTGGAACTGGGGAAGGCAGTTGCCTTAAAAGAGAAGGTCCTAACCATTGCCTTTCCGGAAGAATATAATTTTTATAAAGAGACCTTAGAACACCAAGAAAATAAAAAGGTAATTGAGGCCAAGGCCAAAGAGATATTCCGGCGCGATTTAAGGGTAGAATTTATTTTAGACAAAAATTTACAGCCAGTAAGTTCTGAAGATAGACAGAAGCCTAAAGATACCCATGGGAAAAAGACATTTGCTGAGCCCCTTATCCAATCCGCACTGAAGATATTTCAAGGCCGGATTGTAAAAAAATAAAGTACAAAATAGATACAATGGCAAATTATGCTAAATCGTTAAACAGGTTGATTACCGAATTTTCCAAATTGCCGGGGATCGGTCCTAAGAGCGCAGAACGCATGGCTATGTATGTAGTTAAGGGTTCCTTGGATGAGGCCAAGGCCCTGGCATATGCGGTAGTTAAAGCTAAACAGAATCTGCGCTACTGTGAAATTTGTAATAATTTGACCGAAGAGAAAATTTGTCCGGTTTGTCAGGACTTCCGTCGAGATAAAGGCACAATCTGTGTAGTTGAAGAGCCCAAGGATGTATTGGCGATTGAAAAGTCAGGCGCATACCAGGGCGTTTATCACGTGCTTTTAGGCGCAATCTCTCCTTTGGATGATATAGAGCCTGAAGATTTAAAGATAAGAGAACTTTTGGGCAGGATAAAGCAGAATGCAGTAAAAGAAATAATTATTGCCACTGATTCTGATGCCGAGGGAGAAACCACAGCGCTATATCTGGCTAAGTTGATTAAACCCTTAGGAGTGCGGGCTACGCGGATTGCCTGCGGAATTCCCGCGGGAGGAAACTTAGAATACACTGACCAGGCAACGTTAAGCAAGGCATTACAAGGAAGGCAAGAGGTTTAGTTCGACCATTGCCTTCTTGCTCTAAGCTTTCAGCAACACTTATCGCTATAATTGGGAACAGTTCCCTAACTTTTGCTAATAATTGGGATGGGAACAGTTCCTCAAGGCAGCAGGGGGAGGTATAATGAAGGATTTGATTGAAGTTCGCTGGCACGGAAGAGGCGGACAGGGAGCAAAAACCGCTGCCCAGTTTTTAGCAGAGGCAGCGATGGATACAGGAAAGTATATTCAGGCCTTTCCGGAATATGGCCCGGAGCGGGCAGGTGCGCCCATCAGGACCTATACCAGAATCAGCACAAAACCGATTAATCTGCATTGTGCTGTAACTAACCCCGCATATGTGGTAGTAATCGACCCAACCCTAACAACCCCGGGGGTTGTGCAGGGGTTGAATGAACAAGGGGTGCTTTTGGTCAATACCACTGAGTCCCCGGATTCTGTGCGTAAGCAGACCGGCTTTAAAACAGGCAAGGTGGCGACAGTGGATGCAACCGGAATCTCGCTGGATACCTTAGGCCGCTCAATGCCGAATATGCCGATGCTGGGGGCGCTTTTGAAGATTGCCCCTTTGGTAAAATTAGATGCCCTTTATGAGAAGACTAAAAAGAAATTTTTGAAAAAGATTGGCGAAGAAAAGACCAAGGCAAATATAGAAGGCATAAAGATAGCTTACGAAAAAGTGAGGGTAGAATGAAGAAAGGTTGGAAGGAAATCCCTATTGGCGGTTTGATTGATCAGGCCGGCAGCGCTGCCGAATACAAAAGCGGTGAATGGCGCACATTCCGTCCTGTGCGGGATGAGAAAAAGTGTATTAATTGCTTAATCTGCTGGATGTATTGCCCGGATTCCTCAATTAAGGTTAAAGATAAGAAGATGGTCGGTTTCGATTATGAACATTGTAAAGGTTGCGGCATCTGCGCCTCAATTTGCCCGGTGAAGTGTATTAAGATGGAGAAGGAATAGTTTAGTTATCAGTTGTCAATAATTAGTTATTAGTTAAAGACAGAAAGAGGGAGAGATGAATAAAGTAGTGGCGTTGATGGGGGACCAGGCAGCGGCCGAGGCGATGCGCCAGATTGAACCGGATGTAGTGGCTGCCTACCCGATTACCCCTCAGACGGAGATTGTGATGACCTTTGCCCAGTTTGTGGCTGACGGCCGTGTGCAAACCGAAATGATTCCTGTGGAGTCGGAACATAGTGCGATGAGCGCCTGCGTAGGCGCAGCTGCATCTGGGGCGCGCACCATGACCGCTACTTCGGCAAACGGTTTGGCTTTAATGTGGGAGATAGTCTATATTGCTGCCTCCACGCGGCTTCCTATTGTGATGCCTGTAGTCAATCGCGCTCTTTCGGCGCCGATTAATATCCACTGCGACCATTCCGACACAATGGGGGCGAGGGATTCCGGCTGGCTGCAGGTTTATTGCGAGAATAATCAGGAGGTATATGAGAACATTATTATGGCGGTAAGGATTGCCGAACATAAGGATATCTTGCTTCCCATAATGGTCTGCCAGGATGGCTTTATCACCTCGCATGCGGTAGAAGGGGTGAAAATTTACGACGATAAACAGGTGAAAGGTTTTATCGGAGAATATAAGTTTAAGCATTCACTTCTGGATATAGATAACCCTGTTACTTACGGGCCGCTGGATTTACAGGACTATTATTTTGAGCATAAGCGCCAGCAGTCGGAGGCGATTAAAAATTCCCTGAAGGCAATTCCCGAGGTCTTCGCCGAATTTAAGAAGCACTTTGGCGTAGGATACGATCTCATTGAGACTTATAAACTGGATGACGCGGAGTTGGCGATTGTGGCTCTAAGCTCAACCTGCGGGACGACCAAAGTAGTGGTTGATGAATTACGGGCGCAGGGGAAAAAGGTCGGCCTGTTAAAGCCGAGATTTTTCCGCCCGTTTCCTAAAGAGAAGATTGTCCGGGCCTTAAGCCGGCTTAAGGCTGTGGCAATTCTGGACAGAAGCGAATCTTTCTCCAGTCAAGGTGGCCCGCTTTTTGCGGAGATACGCTCGGCCTTATTGGATGAGCCGCAAAGGCCGCTGACGGCCAATTACATCTACGGCCTCGGCGGAAGAGATATTAATACCGAACAGATTAAATCCGTCTATGCGGATTTGGAAAATATTGTCAAAGAGAAAAAAGTAAAGAATTTAGTAACTTATCTTGGCGTAAGATGACATTTTGCCGATAAATCGGCAAACTACATTTATGTGGTGTAGTTGCCCAATTTACTTGTGCCCCCTTAGTATTCGCTAAGGGTAAACTCAGGGGTATTGGGCATCGCTTATACGAAGGGAGTTATAAATGGCCAACATTAAAGAACTATCAGAGAAGATTCCCGAGAGGTTGGGTCCCGGGCACCGTTTATGCGCCGGCTGCGGCGCCTCGATTGTTGCCCGCCAGGTATTAA
>CAZEQA010000014.1:0-4893 GCA_964514265.1 uncultured Planctomycetia bacterium
AGCACCAAAAGCGCACCCGAGACAGGACCCCGAGCCCTGTGTGCAAAAGATAGGAGCGACGAATGAATATTGCAGTTTTCTGTTCTGGTAATGGGAGTAATTTTCAGGCTATTGTCGATAGCGTAAAATCCGGCAAGATTCCTGCCAAAATTGCTTTAATGGTCTGCGATAACCCCCGGGCCTTTGCCCTTGAGCGCGCAAAAGGCGAAGGAATAAAAAGTTTACTTGTGGAGAGAAAGGACGTTAAAGGAAAGGATGAGTTTGAGGCCGAGATTATCAAAAATCTGGAAAAAGAGAATATAGAGCTGATTTGTCTAGCTGGTTTTATGCGCCTTATCGGCCCGGGGCTTCTCCAAAGATACCACAACAAAATTTTAAACATTCATCCTGCGCTTCTTCCTTCTTTTAAAGGAGCCCACGGCGTTAAAGATGCCTTAGATTATGGAGTTAAACTTACCGGAGTGACTGTGCATTTCGTTGATGAAAAGACCGACCACGGCCCGATAATTTTGCAGCGGGCTTTAGAGATAAAAGAGGGCGATACAGAAGAGTCCTTGGCCGGCCGTATCCACGAGATTGAACACCAGCTGTATCCTGAAGCAGTCAGACTCTTTGTCGAAAGAAAACTAACCTTGGAAGGTCGCAGAGTAAAGCTAAAAATATGAAGGCTATCCATTTTGGCACTTCCGGCTGGCGCGCAATTATTGCCGATGAGTTTACCTTTTCCAATGTGCGGAGAGTCTCCTGCGCAATAGCAAAATATCTGAAAGACCACCGGCTGCAACATAGAGGTATAATCGTTGGTTACGATACCCGATTCTTATCCAAAGAATTTGCGCGAGTTTGTGCAGACACTTTTGCCACTAACTCCTTCAATGTATTTTTGACTGTACGCGATACACCTACTCCGGTAATTGCCTACCAGATATTAAACAAAAAGACTGCCGGCGCAATTAACATTACCGCCAGCCACAACCCGCCAGAATACAGCGGTATTAAATTTTCTCCTGCTTACGGTGGCCCGGCGCCACCTGAGGTCACTTCCGAAATAGAGAAGAATATTAAAGGCAGTATTTCTGGCAGAACAAAGAAAACAGGCACAATTAAACTGTTTGACCCCCGGCCGGCATATTTAAAACGGATTAGGCAATTAGTTGATTTTAAAGCCATTCGCAAGAACCGGCTTAAAATAGGAGTAGATGTTTTATACGGAACAGGACGCAGCTATCTCGACCAATTGCTCACCGAAGCCAATTGTCAGGTAACGGTGTTACATAATCAACCCGACCCTTTATTTGGTGGCTTGCCACCTGAACCAGCCAAGCCCCAACTTAGAAAATTGAGTCGTCTTGTCAGGACAAAACGCCTGCATCTTGGCCTGGCTATAGATGGCGACGGCGACCGCTTTGGAATTATAGATAGAGACGGCACCTACGTTAATGCCAATCAGGTAATCAGTCTTTTAACCGACCATCTAATCTGGACACGGCCGGAAAAGAAACGGGTAGCCCGCACCATAGCCACGACTCATATGATTGATGCCCTGGCCCAAAGAAAGGGTCTGGGGGTTGTGGAGACGCCGGTAGGTTTTAAATATATTGGAGAGGAATTGGCAAAAGGCGGCTGTCTCATCGGTGGCGAGGAGTCAGGTGGCCTTTCCATCGCCGGGCACATCCCGGAGAAAGACGGAATTTTGGCCTGCCTTTTAATCGCCGAGTCTGTAGCTATGCGAAAAAAATCATTAAGCGAGATTTTGTATGAGTTATATAAAGAAGTGGGGCCCTTCTTTAATACAAGATGTGATTTTCATCTTGAGGAGAAGGAAAAATTGAGTTTTGTGCACAAAATAAAATCGCTTTCTCGCCAACCATCCTTAGGCGGTAAAAAGATAGCTAACTTCAACGGCCGGGATGGCTATAAATTTATTTTTGCTGATGGCAGCTGGCTGATGTTTCGCGTCAGCGGCACTGAGCCCGTGGTTAGATGTTATCTGGAAGCTGAGTCAAAGAGCGCTTTAAAAAAGCTGCAACACTTAGGCCGGAGATTGATTAAAGAAGCCCAATGATGACTTTGCTCGTCCTTCGCTTTGCTCAAGGACTAAGGACGATTCTGAGCGTAGCGAAGAATCTCGGTGTTATTGCTTCGCTCGCCCCGTTCCAAATTTACTGCAAAGCTTTAGTCTAAGCAAAAGGGGTTGGCTTTAAGCATAGACTTTCTGATTTATCTAAAGCGTCTTTGTAAATTTGTAACGGGGCTCGCTGCAATTTTTTGCCGACTTTTTGGACTTAACAGCTCACTCATTCTCCTACGCTAAAGCTTCGGAGGAATAGTCCCTCCGAAGCTAAAGGCGAAAGCGCTTTAGCGAAGGAGGACATTTTGCAACCTATCGCTTGGAGCTACGCCATTCGTTTGCTGTAAGTCCTAAAAAGTCATCTGCCAAAAAAATTGCTAATGCTCGCTTCGCAATAAACACCTCGCAAGCTATATAAACGTCTATGACGAGGGGTGGCTCGGATTCTAGCCCTCGGCGCGCAGCAAAAGACAGCACAGGCCTTTGTGAGCTTGTTCCCTGTCTACCGCAGGGAGATGCTGTACTTTTGCGAGCATTCTTCTTCGCTAAAGCTTCGAAGGAATAGTCCCTCCGTAGCCTTGGCGAAGGAGGACAGCGAGGGCGAATCCGAGACAGGACCCCGAGCCCTTTGAAGAAAAATAGTTGACAATAGGTGGGAAATAAGGTATAGTTTTAAGGCAATGCAGAAGATTAAGGATGTTAAGGCAAGGGAGATAATCGATTCACGCGGAAACCCTACAATCGAGGTAGATGTGATTCTGGATAATGGGGTTTGTGGGCGCATGGCTGTGCCCAGCGGTGCCTCTACCGGAGAACACGAGGCCATTGAGCTTCGCGATGGCGACAAAAGGCGATTCTTAGGTAAAGGAGTCACTAAGGCCGTAGAGAATGTAGTCGGGATAATTAAGCCAAAGATCCTCGGAAAGGAACCCTTTAATCAAGAAGAGATTGATAAGACGTTAGTTGAATTAGACGGCACAGAGAATAAAGGGCGATTGGGGGCCAATGCTATTTTGGGGGTTTCTCTGGCCTGCGCTAAGGCGGCAGCAAAAGCAACTGCGCAACCACTTTATCGTTATTTAGGCGGAGAAAAAGCCGTGACTTTGCCCGTGCCGATGATGAATATCTTAAACGGGGGAAAGCACGCCGACAACAATGTCGACCTTCAGGAATTTATGATTTTTCCTTTAGGCCTGCCCAGTTTCTCGCAAGCCCTGCGTGCTGGTTGCGAGGTCTTTCAAAACTTAAAAAAGATATTACACAATCGAAAACTTTCCACGGCTGTAGGCGATGAAGGGGGCTTTGCCCCGGATTTAAATTCAAATTTCGAAGCCATTGAATTGATTTTTCAGGCGTTTGATGCGGCCGGATATAAACCGGGTCGAGATGTCTATATAACTTTGGATCCAGCAGCCAGTTCCTTTTATAATGGCGCAAACTACATTCTTAATGCAGAAGAGACCCCGCAAAAGAGTTCGGATGAAATGATTGAATTTTACCAGCAGTTGATTAAGAAATATCCTATTGTCTCTATCGAAGACGGGTTAGCCGAAGATGACTGGGACGGCTGGATGCGCCTAACCCAAAGATTAGGCAAGGATATCCAGATAGTAGGCGATGACCTTTTTGTTACTAACACCAAGAGGTTGCAAAAAGGCATTGACCAGAATTGCGCTAATTCTATTTTAATTAAGGTTAATCAGATTGGCACCTTGACTGAAACCTTGGCAGCGATCAAGATGGCCAAAGAAAGCGGATTTAGCACGGTAATCTCACATCGCTCTGGTGAAACCGAGGATACTACCATTGCGCATCTGGCGGTAGGTACCTCATCCGGCCAGATTAAGACAGGTTCGACCTCGCGCAGCGAGCGGATAGCCAAATATAATGAACTATTGCGTATTGAGGAGGAGCTGGGCCAGAGGGGAGTTTACGGAGGCAGACTTTGGGCAAGGCCAAGATAGTTATTGTATCTATTTTGGGCGCAGCTATGTTAGGTATTATCTTTATCCCCGGTTATGTAAGGATTAAAAAGTTAGTTAGGCAAAATAGAGAATTAGAAAGACAGATTGTTGAAATCGAACAGCATAACTTAAAATTAAAAGAAGAGCACGAGAAGCTAATTAACGACCCTATTTATCTGGAAAAGGTGGCCCGGGAAAAATTGGGCGTGGTAAGAAAAGGAGAAGAGGTCTATAGGGTTTTACCACCGCAAGAAGATCAATAGATTCTTCCATCTATGACAAAAGAAGTTAAGATAGGCGACATAGTCGAAGCAGAAGTTACCAGAATTACCGATTTCGGTGCTTTTGTTAAAATTAATGGAGGCAACAGGGGTTTGATTCATATCTCTCAGATATCTGACAGTTTTGTCAAGGATATCAATGAGCATCTTAATGTAGGTACTAAGGTAAAGGCAAGGGTAATTAAGCTTGGGCCGGATAAGAAGATTGATTTAAGCCTGAAGAGACCTTCTACTGCGCCTGCGCAAAAAGATAATTTTGGCCCGCCTGCCGCTCTTCGATCCAGGCGGACAGGATTTAAGTCCTCCGATTTTGAAGAAAAATTGAAAAGATTCTTAAAGGGATCGCAGCAGAGTTTAGCTAATTTGAAAGAACACGATGAAAGATACCGCAAGTAGGGAGGTGAAATAACGCGGGGTGGAGCAGTCTGGTAGCTCGCAAGGCTCATAACCTTGAGGTCGTCCGTTCAAATCGGACCCCCGCTACCAAATTTTCGAAGAAAATTTGATCCTGAAGCAGTGCTAGAAATGCGACGAATAGGAGCATTTCTCACTGCTGAAGGACCTTAAGGGGAAAACC
>CAZEQA010000014.1:4903-15899 GCA_964514265.1 uncultured Planctomycetia bacterium
GTCCGTTCAAATCGGACCCCCGCTACCATATATCGAACCGGAAAAGGCCTCTTTGTTTTTAGACAAGGAGGCCTTTTCTTTTCATTTGACTTAAAACCACTATATTTGGTATAATACAGATTCCGTAAAAAGGGGGATAAAATGATCAAAAGATATACTCTTCCCCGGATGGGACATATTTGGGAGGATGAGAACAGGTTCCGCCAGATGCTGGAAGTGGAACTTTTAGTTTGTGAGGCCCTCCACCGAGAAGGCAAGATTCCTAAAGAGGCCTTGATTAATATCAAACAAAAGGCCAAAGTAGACATCCGCCGCATTCAAGAAATTGAAGTCAAAACCCGCCACGACATAATCGCCTTTGTCACACAAGTTTGTGAAAATCTGGGTAGTTATTCCCGCTATTTCCATCTAGGCTTAACCTCAAATGACCTTTTAGATACAGTCCTGGCAATAAATTTAAGAGAGGCAGCAAAGATTTTGATTGAGGACATTAAAAAGCTGCTCACCTCTTGTGCTAAAAGGGCCAGGGAACACCGGCGTACTGTTTGCGTGGGCAGGACCCACGGCATCCATGCCGAACCGATTACCTTCGGGCTTAAACTTGCCCTTTTCTATGATGAGATGAGAAGAAATCTAAAAAGGATGCAGGAGGCACAAGAGAATATAAGCTACGGCAAGATTTCTGGCGCGGTGGGCACTTATACTCATCTCAGTCCTTCTGTAGAAGAGTATGTCTGCAAAAAATTAAATCTTAAATCCACAAGTATCAGTACCCAGGTAATTCCTCGAGATAGGCACGCCCAATTTATCGGTTGTCTTGCTCTTATTGGCAGCTCTCTGGAAAGATTTGCCCAGGAACTCCGACATCTCCAGCGTAGCGAAGTAGGGGAAGTCTTGGAGCCTTTTACCAAGACGCAAAAAGGTTCAAGTGCCATGCCGCATAAACGCAATCCTATTCTTTGCGAAAGAATCTCAGGGCTTGCGCGCCTGTTAAGAGGCAATGCCCAGGCGGCCCTGGAAAATGTGGCTCTCTGGCACGAAAGGGATATTAGTCATTCTTCTGTAGAAAGGGTGATTATCCCGGATTCAACGATTTTGCTTGACTATATGCTCCAGAAGCTTAGCTGGATTGTGGAAAATTTGATAGTTTATAAGGACAAGATGGAAGAGAACCTGGCAAAAAATCGCGGGCTAATCTTTTCCCAGCGCGTACTTTTGAGTCTGATGGAAAAGGGCCTCTCGCGGACCGAAAGTTACGATTTAGTCCAGGACGCAGCATCTCGGATATGGGAGACAGATTTAAACTTTAAAGACGCCTTAATTAACGATGCCCGGATTAAAAAACACCTGAGCACTCGAGAAATCGAGAGTTGTTTTGACCGGAACTTTTACTTGCGATTTGTGGATAAAATATTTAGAAGGGTGGGCTTGTGAAAAAAGGAAAACTCATCTACGAAGGTAAGGCCAAAAAGGTCTATGAGACGGACAATAAAGATTTATTGATTCAGGAATTTAAAGACGATGCTACCGCCTTTGACGCCACAAAGCGCGGCACAATCAAGGATAAAGGGGTGTGTAATAATAAAATCTCGGCCCGCCTTTTTGAGTTCTTAGAGACCAAAGGCCTGCCCACGCATTTTGTCAAACTATTGAATGAACGCCAGATGCTGGTGAAAAGATTAGAGATTGTGCCTGTGGAGGTAACTATTCGTAATGTTGTGGCCGGAGGTATGGCCAAGATGCTTGGCTTAGAGGAAGGCAGGCAGCTTCGCACCCCCGTCTTAGAATACCATTATAAAAACGATGCCCTGCATGACCCTTTGATTAATGAATACCATATCTTTGCTTTAGATTTGGCGCAGGAAAAAGAGATCAAGGCCATTGCTCAATATTCATTTGAGATTAACCATATCTTGCTTAAGTTTTTCGACCAGCGGGGCCTGAAGCTTGTTGATTTTAAATTGGAGTTTGGCCGGCATAAGAGTCAGATTTTATTAGGCGATGAGATTTCTCCTGATACCTGCCGGCTATGGGATGCATCCACAAATAAAAAATTAGATAAGGACAGATTTCGCCGCGACCTGGGAGGTATCGAGCAGGCCTATCAGGAAGTGTTGCGTAGGGTTCTGGGTTAAGGAGATTTATGGCTGACTCGGGTTCGGCTCACGCGGGGACGCTCGTTTTGCCCCAGCGTGGCAAAACTTCGCTCGCGGTTTTGACCCTCGCTCTTCGCATAGGTGTAAACTAGGGCGAAACCGTGCCCGCTCGGGCCAAAACACGCCCCGCTTTGAGCCGACCCCTTATCAGCCATTTGACGCGTAGCAAAAACTTTACTAAAAAATTCTTAGGCTCGCTCACTAAAAACACCTTGCAAAGTTAACAGGAGGAAGCGATGGCAAAGAAAAGGTCGGTTGGGGTAACGGTGTTCGGCATAGTCGCGATAATCATTAGTGTGTTACATGTACTCCCATGCATTCTTATTCTGACCACAACTTATCAAATTCGTTTAGGAGATATAATACTTGTGATATCTATTGCACTTATCGGATTCGCCTTTGGATTTTCTGGGATTTTTTTATTAAGATTGAAAAATTGGGCAAGAATATTATTTATGTTTCAAATGGTATATTTGGCAGTTATTTTGATAGCTTTTCGCCCTTTTTGTTTTTTAATGTGGCTAATGAAGAGTGGTATAGAAGACTGTCTCAAATCACTTTTTGCTTGGTTAGTGTGTTTAGTTTTGCCTTGTAGTATCTTTATCTATTTCTTCACCCGCCCCAAGGTGAAGGAGCAGTTTAGGTAAATATGGCGAAGAAGCACATAACGTATAAAAAAGCCGGTGTGGATATCGATAAGGCCGAGGCCTTTGTGCAGCAGATTAAGCGTTTGGTTAAATCTACGCACAGGCCTGGTGTCTTGAGTAATATCGGCTCATTTGGAGGTCTGTTTGAACTTTCTGCAAGATACAAAAATCCTGTTTTGGTCTCATCTTCCGACGGCGTGGGCACAAAGCTGAAGCTCGCCTTTTTAACCGACATTCACGATACCGTGGGCATTGATTTGGTAGCAATGAATGTAGATGATTGCCTCTGTTGCGGCGCCGAACCGCTTTTTTTCTTAGACTACATCGCTACAGGAAAGTTGGAGAAGGAAAAGTTAGTCGAGGTGATGAAGGGTATAGCCTCTGGCTGTAAGAGTGCCGGCTGTGCACTTATTGGCGGAGAGACTGCTGAGATGCCCGATTTTTATCGGGAAGGAGAATATGATTTATCCGGATTCTGTGTAGCCGTGGTGGAAAAGAAAAAAATTATCGATGGCTCAAAAATAGAATTAGGGGATAAAGTGATTGGCCTGGTTTCTTCCGGACTACACTCCAATGGCTTTTCTCTGGTCAGAAAGATATTTTCTCAAAAGGAACTGAAAAAACGCGCTAAAGAATTTCTTACTCCTACCAGAATCTACACAAGGCCTGTTTTATCTTTATTACGAACGATACCCTTATGGGCACAGTCGAACGATACCCTTGCGGGCACAGTCGAACGATACCCTTATGGGCACAGTCGAACGACGATTAAAGGGATCGCCCACATTACCGGTGGCGCCTTTATCGATAAGATCCCCCGCATCATTCCTCAGGGGTTGTCTGTGCAAATCTGCAAAGGCTCCTGGCCCATACCCAAAATCTTTCTGGAGATTAAACAACGCGCGGCCTTAAGCTCTCGAGAGATGTTTCGCACTTTTAATATGGGGATCGGGATGGTGTTGGTGGCAGCAGCAAAAGATAGCGCAAGGGTAGTTAGATTTTTGAAACAGAAGTTCAATTTACGCGCCTGGGAAATTGGAGAAATAGCCAAAGGCAAAAGAGAGATATCGTTATGAACCCCGCCCTTCCTAAAACCCGCATACTTTAGCATTGAGGGCAGGGCAAAGGTGTTAGAGAAAGCAAAACAGTTTAGCAAAGCTAAAATATAGACTTGGCATTGCGAAGAAAGGAAGAGCGGGGTGAAGGTCTTAATTATTGGTTCAGGCGGGCGGGAACATTGTCTGGTCTGGAAGATTGCCCAGTCAGATAGAGTTAAAGAAATCTTTTGCGCCCCGGGAAACGGAGGAACAGAAGGCCTGGCCAGGAATATCCATATCGCCGCTAGCGATATTAAGGCCTTAGGCGACTTTGCCCAGGAAGCAAAGATAGATCTCACAGTTGTGGGGCCGGAGCTTCCTTTAGTTTGTGGTATTGTTAATGAGTTTCAAAGACGCAGATTACGGGTGTTCGGTCCTCAACAGGAAGTTGCCCTTTTGGAAGGCAGTAAGGTCTTTGCCAAAGAGACGATGGCTAAATTTTCTCTGCCCACTGCCGATTTTCGCATCTTCTCTGATGAAGAAGAGGCAGCAAATTTTATTCGCCAAAAAGGTGCGCCCATTGTGCTGAAGGCCGACGGTTTAGCTCAAGGTAAAGGTGTATTTATTTGTGGCAGCATTGAGGAAGCGCACAAGGCCTTAAAGATAATTATGGTAGATAAGAAGTTTGGCGATTCTGGAAGGCGAGTGGTGGTCGAAGATTGTTTGCAGGGTGAGGAGGCCTCGATTCTGGTATTTTCCGATGGAAAGAATATGCTGCCTCTGGCTTCTTCGCAGGACTACAAAAGAATTTATGATGGCGACCGTGGGCCAAACACCGGTGGCATGGGTGCCTATTCACCGGCTCCAGTGGTTACAGACGTGCTCAAACAAAAGGTTAATGCTGAAATTTTACAGCCGTTAATTTCGGGTTTAAATAGCAAAGGTAAAAAATATATTGGCATGCTCTATTTAGGTTTGATGATTACCAAAGCTGGCCCTAAGCTATTGGAGTTTAACGTACGTTTTGGCGACCCGGAGACTCAGGCAATTCTGCCCAGATTAAAGAACGATTTGGTGGAGCTAATGCTGGCGACTATCGAGGGTAATTTAGATAAAGTCCGTTTAGCTTGGGATGGCCGTGCCTGCATCTGTGTGGTGGTTGCCTCAGGAGGTTATCCGCAGGATTACGAGAAGGGCAAAGAGATTTTTGGCTTACAGGAAGCTCAGAAGGTTGCGGATACAGTTATTTTTCATGCGGGAACAAAAAAAGAAAACAATAAATATTTTACCTCAGGAGGCAGGGTGCTCAATGTAGTATCTTTAGGAGATGACCTGGAAAAGGCAAAGGCACGTGCGTATCAGGCAATTGAAAAAATAGATTTTGAAAGGATGCATTTTCGCCGGGATATCGGCTGGAGGGCATTGAAAAAATAGCGTATAGCATATAGCGGATAGCGTAGAGAAAACCAAAAGGAATTTCACTATACGCTAAACGCTAACCGCTAGACGCTAAACTTGAGAAGGAAATGACAATGGAAAGAATAAGCATTGGAATAGTGATGGGCAGCAAATCTGATTTACCCAGTATAAGCGAGGCAGAAAAGATGCTACGCACTTTTGGAGTGAAGGCAGAGGTGCAGGTTCTTTCGGCGCACCGCAGCCCCCTTGCTACTATTAATTATGCCAGTTTGGCCAGACAAAGGGGTGTTCAGGTGATTATCGCTGCTGCCGGAGGTGCGGCACATTTAGCTGGTGTAATTGCTGCGCATACCACCTTGCCGGTTATTGGCGTGCCCATGGCTACGCGCCATCTCAAAGGAATTGATTCTTTGTTTTCTACAGTGCAGATGCCTTCGGGGGTGCCGGTGGCCACCATGGCCATTGGAAAATCTGGGGCGAAAAACGCAGCTCTATTAGCAGTGCAGATTCTGGCCTTGGAGGATAAAAAATTACAAAAGAGATTGGCCGCTTATAAAAAGAAACTCGCCCTTCGCTTCACTAAGCACTAGGGCGATACTGAACGTAGTGAAGTATCTCGCTGGTTCGATTAAGAAGAAACGTTGAAATAAAAGGGGGCAGCGATGGAGAGGAAGAGGTCAATTGGAGTTACGATATTCGGGTGGTTATTTATTATCAGTGGGATATTTGGGCTATTCGGTCCAATTTATCCACACCCAGTACTATACGGGGACCTATATTTTGGGTCCCAAATTAAACCGTATACTTATATGTTTATCTTTAGTAAGCTGATGTCGCTATGCGGCTTAATTGCAGGGGTTTATATTTTGAAACTGAAGAATTGGGCAAGGAAGCTGCAGATTACCTTGCGCCTCATCAGTATCGCTTTTATTATATTTACTTCTCGGTCTTTATTGGATAAAAATATGATGGATAAAATCGAGAAAACTATGGAAGGCGCCTATGATTTAAGCCGACAAAAAGTCATAGAGCGATATAAACCTGAGCACCAGGAAGAGGAAATTAAGAAACTGGAATTTGGTCAAAGGGCCATAGCAAAGGGCATTCCAATTATTTTATTTAGCACTTTAGGCACATTTATAATCTGGGAGATGTTGATAATTTTCTTCTTTACTCGCTCTAAGGTAAAGGAGCAGTTTGATTAATCGGAGGTAACTTTGATGCAAGGACTTATCCAGCAATTTGGCAGATTTGGGCCTTTATTGATTATTCTGGCAACCTTTTTAACGGGTCTTTTTGTCAAAAATATTTTGGTGCACATCTTAGCGAAGTTAGCGGCGAAGACCAAATGGAAATGGGATGATTTAGTTATTGCGGCAATCCGGTTTTGGCTCCCTGTGTGGTGTTTAATCGGCGGCTCATATATTGCCCTTCAGGTTTGGGGCATCCCGGATAAATATACCGGCCTGATTGACAAAGGCTTTTTTGCCTTATTAGCCATAAGTATCACCATTGTGTTGACTAACTTAATGGGCAAAATTTTAGCCACATATTCCCAGAGAATCGAGACCGTTCTTCCCTTAACCAGCCTCACCCAAAATATTACCAAGCTTTTAATATTGGCAATCGGCTTTTTAATTATCTTAAATGGATTGGGGGTTTCTATCACCCCCATTCTTACTACCTTAGGAATTGCAGGCCTGGCTGTGGCTTTAGCTTTACAGGATACCCTGGCTAATCTCTTTGCTGGATTTTATGTAGCCATGGCCCGCCAGATTAAGATAGGTAATTATATTGAACTGGAGAGTGGCCAGAAAGGTTATGTGGTAGATATCGGCTGGCGCACTACGAAGATTCGCATGCTGCCTAACAATGTTGTGCTTATTCCTAATTCTAAACTTGCCCAGGCGATAATTACCAATTATTATCTTCCGGTGATGGAATTGGCGGTTCTGGTGCAGGTGGGCGTGCATTATGATAGCGATTTGGAGAAGGTGGAGGAAATAACCATTGAAGTGGCCGAGGAGGCAATGAAAGAGGTGCGCGGAGGAGTGCCCAGCTTTAAACCATTTATCCGCTACCATACCTTTAATGATTTTAGTATTGATTTTACCGTAATCTTGCGGGCAAAAGAAGCCGTGGATACCTATTTGGTTAAACACGAGTTTATCAAGAGATTGCACAAGCGCTATAATAAAGAAAAGATTATTATTCCCTTTCCTATTCGTACTGTACAGATGGAGAAATAAAATGGCTAAAAGTAGGGAAAGGCTACAAAAAACTGTACGCACAAAACTTAAAGATTATCGGGTAATCGTGGCCTCTAATCGCGAACCCTATTTACATTATCTAAAGGAAGGCAAAATTTCCTATCTTCAGCCCGCCGGCGGCGCTACCCATACCTTGGATTCAATCTTACAGGCCACAGGGGGCACGTGGGTTGCTTATGGCAGTGGCCCCGCTGACAGAAAAGCGGTCGATGCAGAAGGAAAGGTTCGCCTGCCTCCCGAAGAACCATCCTATACCCTAAAAAGGATTTGGTTAAGTAAAGAGCAGGCAGACGGCTACTATTACGGCTTTTCTAATCAGGCCCTCTGGCCGCTGTGCCATATTGTTTATACCCGTCCGATATTCAGACAATCAGACTGGGATTACTTTAAACAAGTAAATAAAATGTTTGCCGATGCCGTGCTTAAAGAAATAGGCGAAGATAAGGCCTTTGTCTGGATTCAGGATTATCACTTAGCGCTTTTAGCCAAATACATCAAGGAGAAAAGAAAAGATGTAATCTGTGCGCAATTCTGGCATATACCCTGGCCTAACCCTGAAGCGTTTAGAATTTGCCCGATGAAAAAAGAGATCCTCGAAGGCCTCCTGGCCAACGATATGCTGGGCTTTCATCTGCGCTATTACGGTGCAAATTTTATTAACACAGTAGAGAGAGAAATCGAAGCCCGCATAGACAAGGAAAGGACTTCAGTAATTTGCCACGGCCAGGAAACTATGATCAGGGCCTTCCCGATTAGCGTGGATTTTCAAAAGATTAGTAAAGATGTTGACTCTCCAGCAATCAAAGAGCGTGCTGCGCGTTTCAAGGAAGAATTTTCTCTGGCCAAAGATGTGAAGATTATCCTGGGTCTGGACCGGATTGATTATACTAAAGGCATCCCGGAAAGATTAAGGGCGATTGGCCGGTTTTTGGAAAAATACCCCGAGCATAAAGAGCGTTTTGTCTTTATTCAAATGGGCGCCTTAAGCAGAGTGCACATTTCTCAATATCGAGATTTAAATGATGAAATAAACGATTTGGTGGAGGAGATTAACTGGAAATATTCAACCGAGAATTGGTCGCCAATAATCTTTGTGCGTAGAACCCTTTCCTACCCTGAGACCCTGGCCTTTTATCGCTTAGCCGATGTCTGTATAATAAGTTCTTTGCACGACGGGATGAATATTGTGGCCAAAGAATATATCTGTGCTAAAAATGATTTAGAGGGGATGTTGATTCTCAGCCAGTTTACCGGTTCAGCGCGGGAACTTCGCGAAGCAGTATCGATTAATCCTTACAACATTGAGGATTTTGCCGACAGAATAAAAGAGACTCTTCAGATGCCCAAAAAAGAAAAGCACCAGCGGATGTTGAAACTGCGCGAAACCGTAGCGGAAAACGACATCTATAAATGGGCGAATAAATTTATTAATGAACTGGCGAAGACATTGAAAATATTACGTTGATGCGCTACCTCTTTGACGCCTGGGGTAGTTTAGAAAAAAGGCTATTGCGGGCAAGGCATATTTTTTTATGTGCAGATTTTGACGGCACAATTACTCCCATCAAGCCCAGGCCTAAACAGGCCTGTCTCTCTGAAGATGTACGCTTGCTTTTGCGCAAGATTTCTAAAAACAGGTCTTTTTTTGTGGGAATTATTAGCGGCCGGTCATTAAGGGATATCAAGCAAAAAGTGGGCATTGCAGGTTTAATCTTTGCCGGCAATCACGGTTTAGAAATTGCTTATAAAAAGAAAAAGTTCGTTTATCCTGCGGCAAAAAGATTTGTCCCGCTAATCTCAAGAATCGCCCGTAACCTAAAGGGGTGCCTGAGCCCTTTTTCGGGAGCTGTTCTGGAAGAAAAACGCTTAAGTTTAAGTTTGCACTATCGCTTGGTTAAAAAGGGAAGACTGACCAAACTTAAGAAGATATTCCTGCAGATTATTAGACCCTATTTATCTTCTCAGAAAATAAGGCTCACCTCTGGAAAGAAGGTCTGGGAGGTGAGGCCGCCCATTGAATGGAATAAAGGAAAAGCCATTCTCTGGCTGGCGCAAAAGTTAAGGCCTAAGAAAGCGCTCCTCATATATATAGGAGATGATTTGACTGACGAGGACGCCTTTCGGGCAGTAAATAGAATCGGCGGGATTAGCGTCCTTGTGGGCAGAAAGAAGGCTTCCGCGGCAAGATATTATCTCAAAAGCACTAAAGAGACACAAAGGTTTTTAGAAGAAATATACAGATGCAGAGATTGAAGAAGGCAAGGCAGCCCTTCACTTTTTATACGCGCTTGCATTTACAGGAATTGACCGGGCGTCGTACCCGCGACCTTAAAGGGTTACTTGAGGGCGTTCGCGAGGTCTCGGGTTCTGTAATCTATCACCATACCCATCGTTTCCTGCAGCAGCATCAGTTTCTTTCTCCGGAACCCCCTAATGACTTCGCCTATTGGGTTACGGAGGTGTTAGGGGAACACAAATTGGGCGAAGAGCTGGCCAGCATCGATACAATTCGATTTTCCAGCATTCGGGCTTTAAGAAATAGGCTTGCTCACACCATCGAAAAGCATATCCGCTATATGGAAAAGACAGGCGCAGGCCAGTTCCGGGTCTCCTCCAGGGAAGAACAGTTCCATTTTATTAAGACCATCAGTTTTGTCTTCCCCACCCCTTATGTAGCCCGTAATCTTTTGGAATTTGTCAAAATCTTAAAGAACGTTACCATCAATTCTATATACTTCCATGTCTTTGAAGCAAAGTTGCGTTTGGAAAAAGGGGTAAATGACTTCTCTTACTGGATTGATACAAGTTTAGCTGACCCAAAGCTGGCCCAAGAATTAGCCAGGCTCGACCCTTACACTTATACCCTGGAAGGATTAAGAACAAAGATTATCAATCTGGTGGAAAAAAGCCTCTAACAAAATGAAACTTTCTAATTACGAATCGGTTGTGGGTAAAAATATTATTGAGGAGTTACGGAGCCTGGCCAGGCGGCTTTCCGGTAAAGTAATATGCAATATCAATTCTACTGCAGTAGGCGGCGGCGTAGCAGAGATCTTAAACCGGATGATTCCTTTGTTAAATGAACTGGGCTTACGTGCCCGCTGGAATGTAATTAAAGGAGGAGAGAAGTTCTTTTCCGTTACTAAGAAGTTCCATAATTTGTTACACGGAAAAGAGGTTAAGCTTTCTCAGAGTGAAATAGAATTATTTTTGCAAACAAGTGAAGAAAATCTGAAAAATATGGATATCGGCGGTGACATTATATTTGTTCACGACCCCCAGCCGATTGCCTTGATTAAAAAGAAGCCAAGGCTTAAAAAAAGTAGATGGATCTGGCGTTGTCATATCGATGTCTCCTCACCCAATACTCAAATCTGGGATTTCCTCAGGCCCTATATTGAGCAATACGACGCTTCGGTTTTCTCTTCTCCCAACTTTGCTCAAGAGTTAAAGATTAGGCAGTTTTT
>CAZEQA010000015.1:0-3541 GCA_964514265.1 uncultured Planctomycetia bacterium
TGACGATACGACTCTTTAGGCAACTGTTCGCTTTTCGGCAGAATCGCTTCTGTCCTCCCCAAATCGACAATCACACTGCCTTTCTCAAAGCGATGCGCTAAACCAAGAGTCAAGGTCCCTACCCTTTTATGAAAGTCTTCATAAATAACATCGCGCTCGGCCTCACGAATCTTCTGAACAATCACCTGCTTGGCAGCCTGTGCAGCAATCCGGCCAAATTTATCAGAGGTAACCTCTTTGCCGTCAGAAAAGACCTGAATATCACCGGTGCCTGAGTTGATTTTAACCTGAATATCGCTTGCCTCTTGCCCGAGGTTCTTTCTGGCTGCAGAAATTAGCGCCTGCTCCACCGCCTGCAACAAAATCTCCTTTTTTATGCCCTTCTCCCGCTCAAGATGCTCCAATATTGCCAAGAACTCTTCATTCATCTTAAAGTTGGACCTCCGCGTTTGCCCGTGCTATATTCTTGCGAGAAATGCACAGTCTCTGTTCGTTTTCAGTCTGGATAATGACATTGGCCTGGTCAACTTCTTTCAAAAAACCTTTCCAGACATTTTCTCTATTTAAGGACTCGTGTAAAACAATCCTTACAGGTTCTCCCAGGCAACGTTGAAAATCTCTTGTGTTCTTCATCGGCCTATCTAATCCGGGAGAGGAAACTTCCAGAATATAGGCTTCTTGAATCAAATTCTTTTGCTCAAGAATCCGGCCAATCTCCCGATTAAGCTGGGCACATTCATCTAAGGTTATTCCTCCGGGTTTAGTTACTAAAAACCTCAAGGTCGACCTACCCCTCCCCCTGTTTATAAACAGCTCGACCAATTCCACGCCCTCTTTTGCCAAAAGAGGCAAAACCTGTCTTTTTATATCTTCCGATAACGCCTGATCCATAATAAGGCCTCTTCCTTCGGTATCAAGACAGTCTTGCCGGATGAGCGCTCTTTCATCTCCACTTTTCCCTTCTGAATATTCTTTTCGCCGATAATTATCTGTAAAGGTACGCCGATTAAATCCGCATCCTTTAGTTTGATTCCGGCACGCTCATCACGCTCATCCAGAAGCACTTCAATATTAGTTTTCTTTAGACCTTGATATATCTTGAAAGCCGCATCCCTTGATTTATTATCTTGCATATTTAATGGTAAAATTAAAACCTGATAGGGGCCAATTTCACCGGGCCAAATGATGCCATCGTTATCATGGCTCTGTTCAATGGCGGAAGCGATAATGCGGTTGATGCCAATACCGTAGCAGCCCATAATAATCGCTTTTTCTTTACCCTCTTCATCTAAGAACTTCGCCCCGAGAACCTCACTATATTTCGTGCCTAATTTAAATATATGGCCAATTTCGATAGCCGGCTGAAATTCCAATCTTCCATTGCATTTGGGGCAAACCTCGTGCTTCTTAATTTGCTCGGTAATATTACTTGTCGCCCAGGAGCATAATTTACAGCCGGCTATAGTATCTTCTCCGCCTTCTGCCGGCACCATAAACTCGTGGGAGACGTCCCCGCCCATAATCCCCGGGTCGGCCTCTACCGCTAAAAACTTTAATCCGCAACGGCTAAAGATACGATGATAGGCATCGTACATCTTCTGATAATTTTTATCCATTCCTTCTTTGTCCCGATCAAAGCTATAGGCATCTTTCATAATGAATTCGCAACTTCTCAATACCCCAAATCGCGGCCGGGGCTCATCGCGAAATTTGGTCTGAATCTGATATAAAATCTGCGGCAGTTGCCGGTAAGACTTAAAATAGGCGCGGGCTACTTCGGTAATTACCTCTTCATGCGTAGGGCCCAGGACCATTTCTTTATCGCGGCGGTCGCGAAAGGAAATCATCACTTTGCCGATTTCCTTATATCGACCGGAATCCTTCCAAAGTTTGGCTGGCTGTAAAGCCGGTAAAAGTAACTCCTGTGCGCCGCTTTTGTCCATCTCTTCGCGGACAATCTGCTCTACTTTATTTAACACCCTCCAACCTAAAGGAAGATAGGAATAGACCCCCGAAGAAAGTTTACGAATCAATCCTGCGCGCAACATCAACTTGTGGCTGAGGGCCTCTGCTTCTTGCGGCACTTCCTTTAAAGTAGGAATCAGACTTTGCGACCAAAGCATCTGTAATTTCCTTAAGTTTGTGTTTCTTTGGTAAATATCTTGGGGTCTAATTTTATCCCTTTCTTCTGAAGTCGCGGCAGAAAAGAAGAGACTACCCCGGTGGCCTTCATCCTTCCTAATACTGTTCCTTTTTTGTCAAATCCTTCTTGCTCAAAAGTAAAGATCTCCTCAAGGACAATCTCATCACCTTTAATCCCGTCGACCTCCGCAATATGGATAATCTTGCGGCTCCCATCCTGGAGGCGCTCCTGTTGAATAATCAGATTCAAATTGTTGGCAATATGCTTTCTGATAGCCCAAAGAGGAATACTTACTCCGGAAGTGGCAATCATTGTCTCTAGTCGTGAAATAACATCCTGGGGTGAGGCAGCATGGATGACCCCCATCGCACCGCTATGTCCAGAGGCCATAGCTTGAACCATATCTAAGGCCTCCCCTCCTCTGACCTCGCCAATTACGATTCTCTCCGGCCTCATCCTTAAGGAATTTTTAAGTAGGTCTCGTATAGTTACCCCGCCTTTTCCTTCAATGTTAGGAAGTCTGGCCTGAAGCCGTACAACATGTTCCTGATAAAAGGTCAATTCTTCTGTATCTTCAATAACCACAATCCGCTCATCGCGAGAGATGTAAAAGGATAAAATCCCTAAGCTCGTTGTTTTACCTACTCCGGTAGGACCAGAAAAAATCATATTAATCCGGCCTGCGACACAGGCTACTAAAAACTGGCTCGCTTCCCTGCTCAAAGTGCCAACCCTGACTAAATCTTCAATCCTCACAAACTTATTTGAGAGTTTACGAATGGTTACTACCGGCCCTTCTAAAGATAAGGGGGGGAGAATCACATTAACCCTTGTTCCGTCTCCCAGAGAAGTATCTACGTAAGGAGTAGATTCATCTACTTTACGCTTGCTGTAAGAAAGCAGTCTCTGGATTAGATGCTTGAGTTGATTGACGTTTTTGAAACAAACGTCTGTGAGAATCTTTTTGCCTTCCTTTTCTACATAGACTTTATCCGGTCCGTTAATCAATATCTCTGTTACCTCTTCGTCCTTCATCAGGTCGTCAATAGGACCGTAACCAAGAAACTCATCGACAATCTCCTTGGCCAATCCCTCTTCTTCTTTAGGACCAATTACATAAAATTTCTCAAGCCGGCTGTATTTTTTGATTAAGTCATTTATTCTTGCTTTTAAGGTCTTCTTCTTCTCTCCCAAGGCCTGGCCAACAAAGGGGCGGGAAAAGGCAAATTCATCTACCAATTGTTCTTGAATGACCTGCTTCAATCTTTCTAAAATCTCTTTTTTAACCACTATTAACCATTTTTTTATACACACAATCTTATCAAATCTTTTCTTTTATTGCATTGGGGGACAAATTGACAGAGAAAGAGTAGAATAGTATAAAGAATACATAATTTT